>CALMCS010000059.1 GCA_937862875.1 uncultured Comamonadaceae bacterium | reverse complement strand
ACAGGCCGCTTCCAATTAGCAATACTGACCTGCTTCCCACGAGAAACAGTCAAAGCCTGAGCCTCAGTACTCTTCGTAAGAGTAGACCCCCCACCCACAGTACCACCAGCGCCAATGGTAATGGGCGCCACAAGAACACAGTTGCTACCAACATGCACATCGGCCTCGATCACGGTCCGGTGCTTATTCACCCCATCGTAATTGGCAGTGATGCTGCCAGCCCCATAGTTCACCCGCTCCCCCACAGAAGCATCGCCCAGATAGGCCAGATGATTGGCCTTGGCCCCATCGGCAAGCGAAGAATTCTTCACCTCCACAAAATTACCGATATGCACCTCGCGCCCCAACCGAGCCCCAGGCCGCAAGCGAGCAAACGGACCAATCAAGCTCCCCTCACCGACTGAGACGCCAGCGGCATCACCACCGCCATCAATGTGCGAAAACGGATGAATCACAGCCCCCGCAGCAATCTCAGCATTGCTGATATGGCAATAAGCACCAATTCGAGCGCCCTCACCCAAGGTCACACGACCAGTGAAAATGCACCCCACATCGATCTCCACATCGGTGCTGCAAGAAAGCTCGGCCAACACGCCACGCACATCGTCGCGCAGATCAAAGCGCGCAGGATCCGCCAACCGCACGCCCTGCTCCATCAGCGCAGCCGCCTGACGCAACTGATGCGCCCGCTCCAACTCGGCCAGCTGCAGAGGACTGTTCACCCCAGCCACCTGCAAGGCATCGGTGATGCAATGCCCCACGACGGCGACGCCATCGGCCACCGCCATCGCGACCACATCGGTCAGGTAGTACTCGCGCTGCGCGTTGTCATTGTTCAACTGCGCAAGCCAAGCCTTCAAACGCTTCGCCGGCGCGGCCATGATGCCGCTGTAAATTTCCTTGATGCTCGCGCGCTGCTCATCGCTCGCGTCCTTGTGCTCGACGATGCGCTGCACCACACCGTTGGCATCGCGCACGATGCGGCCATACCCCGTGGGATCGCTGACGCGCACGGTCAACAGCGCCAATTGATCGCCACCACACGCCTTCACCAGCTCGGCCACGGTGCTGGCTTCGGTCAAAGGAACATCGCCCGAAAGCACCACCACCACGCCATCGTCGTCCGGCAACTTGGGAACCGCCTGCTGCACCGCATGCCCGGTGCCGAGCTGCGGCTCCTGGCGCACGAATTGCATCTCGAGCGGCGTCGCTTGCGGCAACGTGAAGGCGGCACAGGCGGCCTCGACCTCGTCGGCGCAATGCCCCGTCACCACCACCACACGGCGCGGATGCAAACTTTGCGCCTCGGCCACCACATGCTGGAGCAGCGGCCTGCCCGCCAGTTTTTGCAAGACCTTGGGAATGCGACTTTTCATGCGCGTGCCCTTGCCCGCGGCCATGATGATGATGTCCAGTGCTGTTGCTGCTGCAGTCATGATTGATGTGAGTGATGTGTGCACTGACGCTGTGCGCCCTGAATTGAATGACTTAACAACAATCAGAGCGGCCAGCATCAAAAACCAAAACCTCGATTATCCGACGTCAGCAGACAAGCAGCAGGCATCTCGTCTTTTGCACCCCGATCCATGGGTTTCCGGCAGCAGCAAACGGCCTGGCGTCCTGGCACTCAACGGCAATCCGGCGATTTCCACTGGTATCGCACCGCCAGCCCCGTCACCGGCTCCATCACCACATGCTTGCCCGGCAGCACATCCAGAATCTGGCCCGCCGCGAGCAGGACATCGCCCGAATCCTCAAGCGTGCCGTAAGGCCCATCCGGCAACGTCACCCAGGCTTCGCCGCTGTCCGCCAGGATGCGCAGCTGCATCGGCCGATGCGCCCGCAAGCTCACCGCATTGCTCGCACGCAGCGTGTTCATCTCGAAAAAGCTGCACTGCACGGCCTTGGTCGATTGTTGCGATTTTGGAACATAAATAGCGGTCATGAGGGACTCCTTACGGCACGAATATGTCGTTACCGTGGTGTCGATTTGACTCTTTTCAAAAATCACAGTCCAATGAAAAAGGAAGTGCTTATAGATGCGCAAACCGCATCAATGGCTATTCCCTTTCGCGCCCCAATTCGCTCCCCATTCACCCTGCCCTCGACATGAAGCCGTCCAAGCTGATCACCCCGCCGCCCACCTTGCCTGCCACTGCGCCGCCGCTCGTGCATCTGCGCACGCGACCGGTGTCGGTCGGCAATTGGCGGGCCTTTCTGGCGGTGGCCCGGCATCTGAACTTTCGCGCGGCAGCAGAGGAGTTGTCGCTCACGCAATCGGCCGTCAGCCGCCAAATTCAGTCGCTGGAGGAAGAGGTCGGCGTGCCGCTTTTCCTGCGCCACACGCGCGCCGTCGACCTGACCACCGCGGGCGGCCAGCTGTTTCAGACCCTGTCACCGGCGCTGGAGCGGCTTGACGCCGCCGTGCGCATGGTGCGCCAGTCTGCCGGTCGCAAGAACGTGGCGATCACCACCTGGGCGAGCTTTGCATCGATGTGGCTGATTCCGCGCTTGGAAGATTTCCAGCGCAACTACCCCGACATCGACATCCGCATCGACGCCAGCGACAACATGGTCGACATGGAAACCGCGGACGTCGACCTCGCGCTGCGCTCCTACGTGCCCGGCTCGCAGGTGCACTCGGCGATTCGACTGTTCGGCGAACAGCTCGCGGTGGTGGGCAGCCCGTGGCTGCTCAAAAGCATGGAGCCCATCCGCACGCCCGCCGACGTTGCCAATTTCACGCTGATCGAGGCCGGCGATGCGCACCGCATGCCCTATTTCGAATGGATCACCTGGCGTCGCTGGTTCGAGGTCAACGGCGTTTCGCGCCTGCAGCCCAAGCGCTGGCTGTACTTCAACTACGCCCAGCAAATCGTGCAAGCCACGCTGGCCGGACAGGGCCTGTCGCTCGCCCGCATGCCGCTCGTGGCCGACAGCCTTGCCGCGGGCGACCTGATCGAGGTGCTGCCCGACAGCTATCGCCTCGACTCACCACTCGCCTACTGGCTGGTGATCGGACCGCGCAGCGCGCAACGCCCCGAAATACAGGCGTTCTGCGCGTGGCTGCAATTGCAGGCCCAGCTGACCAGAACGGCGATCGGCGAAGTGTCGAACACAGAGCCGCGGGCCCACACTCCGTCCTGACGCGAACTCACCACCGCTAGCCGTAATCAAACACCCGCACCTTGGCGAAGCGCAAGGTGTGGCCGCGGCGTGCACGGCGAACAACATAGCTGCGACAAAGATCAATCCATTCAAGACCGCTATTAAGAACAGACAGGGAGCTTGTCGGACCGCAATGCATCGCGCCCCGAGTACGCGCAATCACCGTCACGGACTTGTCACATCAAGACTCAATTACTTTCGGCATTAACGATCAATAAATTCACTCGTCGAACCCTGGGGCCAGTGGCATTCTGTTCATTTTCGATGACGGCATTTCTCCGTCGAAAGTACTTCATGTCCTTCATGCCTTGGAGCGCCACGTTTGAATTCGGCATCCCCGAAATTGACGAACAACACCGTCAATTGGTCGCCATCACCAACACGCTGCACGACACCATTCTTCACGAAGGAGCGCGCAGCGTCTCCATCGGCCCCACGCTCGAAAAGCTGGTCAACTACACGCAAAGCCACTTCACCAGCGAAGAAGCACTGCTGGAGGCACGGGACTACGCCGAGATCGAGGAACACAAAGCCGAGCACGATCGATTCATCCTGAAGATCATCGACCTGTGCAAACGCCACGAAAACGAAGAAGCGATCGCGTTGGAAATGCTGGAGTTTCTGAAGATCTGGTTGATCCACCATATCTGCCGTGTGGATCGGGCTTACTTGCCGTATTTTTCTACTGATCCACAAGAGTGACCGGCTGAAGACAATGCACTCGGTGGGTCGCCACGTGCGTGGCGGCCCATCCGAGTGGCCTACTACGCCGCCATCAACAAGACAAGCTGCTTGTAAATTTCGCGTGCAGACTCGAGCTGGGACAGCTCCACCGATTCATCTATGGTGTGCGCATCTTCTTCATTGCCAGGGCCAAGGCCGATCGTTGGAATCCGTCTACGCCCCGCCGACTCCGACCCATTCGTGCAAAAGCGCCAAGTGCCGATTTGCGGCTCCAGCCCAGCAGCCTTCACGGCGGAGAGTGCATGCTGCTTGAGCGGGTGCGCATCATCCAATTGCCAAGCCGGCAGAAAGCGTGATGGCGAAGACTTCTCACCGGTGTAGGTGGTGACCTGATCACCCGTCACAGCCACATTGAAATCCTGCACTCCCGCATCACGCAAACAATGTTCAATCTCGGCGATCACCTGCTCCTGAGTTTCACCAGGAAGTACCCGGCGATCAAAGCGAATGGTTGTCGCGATCGGAATCATCGAGATCGAAGGATACGGACTCGAAACGATGTCTGTCGGTACCAACAATGCATCGCCCAACTCTTGGCTGGTCGGCAATTCAATCGCATCCAGCGCAATCAAGGCTCTGGCTGCAGCATGCAGCGGATTCACACCACATTCGGGCGAAGCGGCATGCGCGGGTTTTCCGTGCAAGGTGAGCAAAATCTCCATGCGCCCCTTTTGACCCGTCTTCACGTGCAGTTTCGAAGGCTCGCAGATCACTACCGCACCAGGCTGACAAATGTCCAGAACGCTGGCAATTGCGTGGCCTTCGATCACTTCTTCCAGCACGCTGGCAGAAACCGCCACGCGCCGCTTGAGTTGGCCGCTCACAGCCGCATCGGCCACACCGCATATGGCGGCGGCAATGCCACCCTTCATATCCGTGCTGCCGCGGCCGTAGAGTTTTCCATCGACGATCTCTCCACCGAAAGGCTCGTGCGTCCAGCTACCGGACACGGGCACCACATCAAGGTGTCCATCAAACAGCAGCGCAATATCGGTACCTTCAGGACCCATCGTGCCGATCACCGATCCGTTGCGATCCACGCTCACCGAGAACCCCAGTGCGCGCATGCGTTCCGCCACCAGCGCCGCAACGTTGCCCTCTTCGCCCGAGAGGCTCGGCGTTCGCACCATGTCACGCGTTAGCGCGACCACATCACTCAATTTCGTTTCCATCTGACTATCTCCAATGGCACGCGCGACGACCAGATCACGCGCGTGCTCGATTCCAGGCTGCGCTTTACTTGTTCACCAACTGCTTGGGTACGAGATACACCAAGAACGCACCGATGAACGCAAAGGTGGCGAGAAAGTACATGCCGATATCCGTAGAACCCGTCGCATCCTTGATGAAGCCGATCGCATAGGGACTCGCGAACGCAGCGAGGCCGGCGAAGGAGTTGATGCCAGCAATGCCAGCGGCTGCGCTGCGGCCGTCGAGGAAGGCGGTTGGCAGGCTCCAGAACAATGGCGAGCAAACCATGCAGCCAGCAGCTGCGATCGAAAGCATCGCCACGGCCATCATGGGGTTCTGGCTGTACAGAGTCGAGAGAATCAGGCCCGTCCCACCCACGATGAATGGAATGATCATGTGCCAACGGCGCTCACGCGTCTTGTCGGAATGTCGGCAGACCAGAATCATCGAGATCACTGCGCAGGCATTTGGAATTGCGGTGAGCAGACCAACATGCAAGAGCGAGCTCACCCCAGTGGACTTGATCACCGACGGAGTCCAGAAGGCCAGCCCCGACAGACTCGAGACAGTGCAGTAGCAGATCAGCGCCATATGCAGCACGCGCTTGTCCTTGAGCAAGGAGAGCATGCTGCCGTGTTCTGTCTTCTGCGACTTCTCGGCACTCAGGTTCTTCTCAAGTCGGTCTTTCTCGGCTTCGGTAAGCCATTTCGCATCTCGTACGCGGTCATTGAGAAGCTTGAGTACCAGCACACCAAGAATCAGTGAAGGAACAGCTTCGATGAGGAACATCCACTGCCAGCCTTCAAGTCCACCCTTGTTGTGATACGACTCCATGATCCAGCCCGACAGCGGTCCACCCAGAATGCTGGCGAAAGGTACTGCCGTCATGAAGATGGCAATGATTTGACCGCGTCGATTCGCAGGGAACCAATAGGTCAGATAAAGAATGATGCCGGGATAGAAGCCCGCTTCCGCTGCACCCAGGAGAAATCTGAGGATGTAGAACTGTGTGGGTGATTTGGTCAACGCCATCGCGGCGGAAATGAACCCCCAGAGGATCATGATGCGCGCCAACGTCTTGCGAGCACCGATACGGTGCATCAACACATTGCTCGGCACTTCGAACAGGAAGTAACCGATGAAGAAAATCCCCGCCCCAAGCCCATAGACAGCTTCACTGAACTTGAGCGAGTCGAGCATCTGCAACTTGGCAAAGCCCACGTTGACGCGATCCAGATAGGCCGCGATGTAGCACACCATCAGGAACGGCACGAGCTTCCAGGCCACGCGCTTGTAGAGTTCCTTGTCAACATCGATGGACGGAGATCCTGAGCCCGCACCTACCATTGCTGGGTTGGCTGTCGCTTGATTGGAATTTTGCATAGTCTCACCCCTTTCTTTTTTTGCAGACAGCACGGCCCCCTGCGGGCCGTGCAATGCCTGCATATATCTGCTTTTCGAATGGGCACCGCCGTCGCTTCTCTGGCGACCTACGGCAGTGACAAATGGATGGCTCGAGTTACGGAGCGATAGCGCCGCGTCGGCTAGTGATCAGTCCGTAGGTTTCCGGACGGCGATGGCGATCAAAGTTGAACGTGGTGTTCTTGTAGGAGTTGCACAGGTCGAGGTCGCAGCGGGCAATTGCCAGTTCATCACCCTTGGTCGAACAGGACGCAACCACTTCGCCTGAAGGTGCAATGATGCTGGTTCCTCCAATCATCTCGCAGCCCTCTTCCAACCCTGCCTTGGCCACACCAACCACCCAAGTACCGTTCTGATAGGCCCCTGCCTGCATCACGAGTTGGTTATGGAACATGGACAGATCGTCGTGCTCCGGTGCCGGTGGGTTGTGCACCGGGGTGTTGTAGCCCAGCATGATCATTTCCACGCCCTGCAATCCCATGATGCGATAGGTTTCGGACCAGCGGCGGTCGTTGCACAGAGCCATGCCCATCACGCCGCCGAAACCGCGCCAGACGTCGAACGATGGGCCGGGTTCAAAGTAGTACTTCTCCAGATGCTGGAAAGCGCGCCAAGGTTCGTTCTGCGCGTGGCCCGGCAGATGCACCTTGCGGTACTTGCCGATGATCTCTCCGTCTCGCCCCACCAGGATGGAAGTGTTGTAGCGATGGGTCTGTCCGTTTTCCACGGTCAGTTCTGCATAACCAAGATAGAAACCGATGCTCAGCTTCTTGGCGGTGTCGAACAGGATCTGGGTTTCTGGTCCAGGCATCTGGCTTTCGTAGAAATGATTCATCTCCGCCATGTCTTCCATGTACCAGCGCGGAAAGAAGGTGGTCAGCGCGAGCTCTGGAAACACCACCAGATGGCAGCCCATCGCGTGGGCGTTGTGCAGATGCGCCAGCAGGCGCTGCACCACATCCTTGCGCGAGTCGCTGCGCTGAATCGGACCCAACTGCGCTGCAGCTACGTTAACAATGCGTGTCATCTCGTTATCCTCTTTTGTTCTATCTATGCGTTGTTGTGCGGAGCATCAGGCCGTTTCGTTGGCAAGTTCGCACATCAGGGCCAGCAACATGTTGGCACCAGCGCCGATATCGGCGTCGTGGGTGAATTCCTTCACGTTGTGGGACAAGCCGGCAACGCTGGGCACAAAGATCATTCCCGATGGACACATGCGCGCGAGCATCTGCGCGTCGTGGCCCGCACCGCTTGGCATGCGGCGCACCGTATGTCCTTGTTCGCGTGCCAGAGTCTCGACGCGCGAGACCATGCGTTCATCAAACGCCACCGGCTCGAAGTCCGCCAGCGATCTGTGCGTGAGCTTCACGCCTTCCTTCTCGGCGGCTTCGCTGGCAAAGTCGAATACCCGCTTCACCGCGCTCTCCAATGCCTTGCCATCGGTGTTGCGCAGATCAAGCGTGAACACCGCTCGGTTGGGAATCACGTTCACGAGGTTGGGGGTGAGATTCACCTGGCCCACTGTCGCCAATTGGCCTACGCCCATTTCCGCGGCGACTTCACGGGCAAACGCGGCGATGCGAAATGCCACGAGCCCCGCGTCGTGCCGCAGCGCCATCGGCGTCGTGCCCGCATGGTTGGAGACTCCCTCCACCGTGAACTCGGTCCAGTGAATTCCTTGCACACCGGTGACCGCGCCTATCGTGATGCCCTCATGCTCCAGCACCGGGCCCTGCTCGACGTGCAGTTCGACAAACGCATGCAACCGGCTTTTACCGACCGGAGCCGCACCCGCATAGCCAATGCGCTCGAGGTTCTCCCGCACCGTTGTGCCATCGATTCCGACC
>CALMCS010000058.1 GCA_937862875.1 uncultured Comamonadaceae bacterium | reverse complement strand
ATCACCGTCTTGGCCTTGTAGGCTTCCAGAATCGGCATGCCGTAGATCGGGCTGCCCTTGGTGTGAGCGGCGGGATTCACCACGTCGTTCGCACCCAGAATGATCGCCACGTCGGCCTGACCGAATTCGCCGTTGATGTCTTCCATCTCGAACACCTGGTCGTAAGGCACTTCGGCCTCGGCCAGCAACACGTTCATGTGACCCGGCATGCGGCCGGCCACGGGGTGGATCGCGTATTTCACGGTCACGCCCTTTTCGGTGAGCTTGGCGGCCAGTTCCTTGACCGCGTGCTGTGCGCGGGCCACCGCCAGGCCGTAGCCCGGAACGATCACCACGGTTTCCGCCTGGCTCAGAATGAAGGCCGCGTCATCGGCGCTGCCGCTCTTGACGGGGCGCTGCTCGGTCTTGCCACCCGTGGCTGCCGCAGCGTCGCCGCCAAAGCCGCCCAAAATCACATTGAAGAACGAGCGGTTCATGGCCTTGCACATGATGTAGCTGAGGATCGCGCCCGAGCTGCCCACCAGCGAACCCGCAATGATCAGCATGCTGTTGTTGAGCGAGAAGCCAATGCCCGCTGCCGCCCAGCCGGAGTAGCTGTTGAGCATCGAGACCACCACCGGCATGTCCGCGCCACCGATCGGGATGATGATCAGCACGCCCAAGACCAGAGCCAGCGCGATCAGCATCCACATGTCGAAGCGCGATTCGCTGATCGTGAAGCCGACGATGAAGAACACCAGCGCCAGTGCGAGCACCAGATTCAGCATGTGCTGACCCTTGAAGCTCACCGGAGCGCCCTGGAACAGGCGGAACTTGTACTTGCCCGAGAGCTTGCCGAACGCGATCACCGAGCCGCTGAAGGTGATGGCACCAATCGCCGCACCCAGGGCCAGCTCGAGGCGGTTGCCGTGTGGAATCGGCGAGTTGTGGCCGGTGATGCCGAAGGCCCAGGGCTCGACGGCTGCCGCGACGGCGATGAACACCGCCGCCAGACCGATCATGCTGTGCATGAAGGCGACCAGCTCGGGCATCTTCGTCATCTCGACGCGGTTGGCCATGGTGGCGCCAATGCCGCCGCCGACGACCAGACCGCCCAGCACCCAGACGAGTCCCTGTGCGTTGTCACCGGCGAGCTTGTAAATCAGCGCGGCGGTGGTGAACACGGCGATGGCCATGCCGATCATGCCAAACAGATTTCCGCGGATCGAGGTGGTGGGGTGAGACAGGCCCTTCAAGGCCTGGATGAAGCAAACGCTGGCAATCAGATACAGCAGCGTGACCAGATTCATGCTCATGCCGCCTCCTTCTTGCTGTCAGCGGCTGGCGCGACCTTGCGTTCTTTCTTCTTGAACATCTCCAGCATCCGGCGCGTCACCAGAAAGCCGCCAAAGACGTTGACCGCCGCGAGAGCGACGGCGAGCACGCCCATGGTCTTGCCCAACGTGGTTTCAGTCAGCGCGGCGGCGAGCATGGCGCCCACGATCACGATGGCGGAAATCGCATTGGTCACCGCCATGAGCGGCGTGTGCAGAGCGGGTGTGACGGTCCAGACGACGTGGTAACCCACGTAAATCGCCAGGACGAAAATGATCAAATTGATCAGCGTAGGGGAAACCGACTCCATGAGTGCTCTCCTTGATTATAAAAACGGGCGCTCCCACACCCCCGGTTGCCGGGCTTCGCGCACCCTCTTCTTGCGCTAGCCCTGCAGCTGGTTATTGCGGCAGCGGAACTGGAAATGGTGGCCAGACAAATCGGCCATCCAACATCGCAACGCTGTTTTTGGCAGCTTGCACAAATTGACCCAACCATTCCTGGGCAGGCTTGCCTGCCGACAGGAACTGATCCGTACCTACGGTTTTTGGCCGCAGCAGGCGTTGATCGACCAGCGCTTCCACAAGCATGTAGCCGCCTTCAGCAGTCGCGTACCGATAGGACACGTGCGAATAAGGCGCGAGGGGCATAGCGTTGTGTTGCTCGACCCACTTTGCGAGAACTGGTCGGTTCTTCGTCAGAAATTGTTCGTCATCGGCCCGGCGCTTGAAGCGCAGGCAGTCGATTCGCACTGGGCTACCGCCCGCGAAATCGTCCACCTGAACGCCCTTTTGCACGGGACAGGTGTGGGTCCACAGCGTGGTGTCGCGGGGATCGTTGGTGGCATTGGTCTGCACCACGATCACAGCGAGCACTTCCTGCTGCGGGCCACGCAAGGCAACCGCCTGGCTGCGCATCGGTAAATCATGTGAGACGTCGTCCGGCAGAACGTTGAACAGCTCGTTCTCGCCCTGTGCAAGCTTTTCCCAATCGCCCGGAGGCAATTGCAACTCGGCGCGGCCGACCCTGACCAGGTCGGTTTGCATGGGCGCGCACCCAGCCAGAAACATCGTGGCCGCAGCCACCGCAATCGCGCAACGTCCGCGCAGAGAAATCGTCAACATGAAAAAACCAAATCCTTGCTATCCCGATCAGGCAGCTGCTGATGTCACTTTCGCGTGACGGCCCCTTCGTGGGCCACCAGGCAGGCAACCACGATATCGTCCTCGCGGTTGATGTGCAGCTTGCCGTCCGTATCGATGATGAGTTTGAGAAAGTCCAGAACGTTGCGAGCGTACAGTGCTGACGCATCCGCCGCGACAAGCGCAGGCAAATTGGTCTCTCCCACAAGGGTCACTCCATGCTTCACCACGGTCTGGTCGGCCTCGGTCAGCGGGCAATTGCCGCCCTGAGCCGCCGCCAGATCGATGATGACCGATCCGGCTTTCATGGATTTGACCATGTCCTCGGTCACCAACACCGGGGCCGCGCGTCCGGGAATCAGCGCCGTCGTGATCACCACGTCGGCCTGCGCCACGCGTTTGGCCACTTCGGCGCGCTGGCGATCCAGCCAGCTGGCGGGCATCGGGCGGGCGTAGCCGCCCACGCCTTCCGCGGCTTCTTTCTCTTCCTGGGTCTCGAACGGCACGTCGATGAACTTGGCGCCCAGCGACTCGACCTGCTCCTTGACGCTCGGGCGCACATCGCTCGCCTCGATCACCGCGCCCAGGCGCTTGGCCGTGGCAATCGCCTGCAAACCGGCAACGCCCACGCCCAGAATCACCACGCGCGCCGCCTTCACGGTGCCCGCAGCGGTCATCAGCATGGGGAAAAAGCGTTGGTATTTGTCGACCGCCATGATGACGGCCTTGTAGCCGGCCACGTTGGCCTGCGAGGACAGCACGTCCATGCTCTGCGCCCGCGTGGTGCGGGGGGCCGCTTCCAGCGCGTAGGCCGTGACGTTGGCGGTGGCCAAACGTGCCAGACCGGCCGCGTCGAACGGATTGAGCATGCCCACGACCGTCGTGCCGGCGCGCAGCAGCGGCATTTCTGCCTCGCTGGGAACGCGTACCTTCAGGACCAGGTCGGAACCCCAGGCCGTTGCGGCATCGACAATTTCGGCACCGACGGCGGCATAGGCCTCGTCGGTCACGCTGGCGGCAAGCCCAGCGCCGCTTTGCACACGGACGGTATGTCCCTGCGCCTTGAGTTTCTTGACCGTCTCCGGAGTCGCAGCAACCCGACTCTCCCTCACCACCGTCTCGGCTGGCACACCTATCAACATGGTTTCTCCTGCAGTTTTAAATTCTTGTGTGGACGGCGGCTCTCTGCGGAGACCCTCGCACATATATAAGACAGCTAGACCAGTATCAGCGTTGTAACGGCTTTGGATTGTTCTTCTTGTAATTCAAGCCGACCCCGTGCCAGGGGACGCATGCAGGCTACCCCACGCCACCCGGACAGAATCCGCCAGTGGCACGAGGCTCAAAAACTCCCAACGATTTTGCTCG
>CALMCS010000057.1 GCA_937862875.1 uncultured Comamonadaceae bacterium | reverse complement strand
GAACCCAGCCACATCAGGTGATTCATGATGCGGGTGATTTCGGAGAACATCACGCGGATGTACTGCGCGCGAATCGGCACTTCGATGCCGAGCAATTTTTCAATTGCGAGGCAATACGCGTGCTCGTTGCACATCATCGAGCAGTAATCCAGTCGGTCCATATAAGGGAGCGACTGGATGAAGGTCTTGCTTTCAGCGAGCTTTTCAGTGGCGCGGTGCAGCAGGCCGATATGGGGGTCGGCGCGCTGGACAACTTCGCCGTCCAGCTCCAGCACCAGTCGCAGCACACCGTGCGCGGCCGGGTGCTGCGGACCAAAGTTCAGGGAGTAGTTCTTGATTTCAGCCATGGTCTTCCGTCAAAAGGCGCTGGCGCGCCCTTTAGTGCAGGCCTCCGCCATAGTTTTCTTCACGAATGATGCGCGGAGTAATTTCGCGCGGCTCAATCGTGACAGGCTGGTACACCACACGTTTTTGCTCGGCGTCGTAGCGCATTTCCACATAGCCGGACACGGGGAAGTCCTTGCGAAATGGGTGACCGATGAAACCATAATCGGTCAGGATACGACGCAGGTCTTCGTGACCTTCGAACACGATACCGAACAAGTCAAACGCTTCGCGCTCGAACCAGTTGGCCGCATTCCAGATGTCGTTGATCGATGCG
Source organism: uncultured Comamonadaceae bacterium (assembly GCA_937862875.1). GTDB lineage: Bacteria > Pseudomonadota > Gammaproteobacteria > Burkholderiales > Burkholderiaceae_C > Diaphorobacter_A. The sequence goes on along the minus strand of CALMCS010000057.1, from coordinate 3,035 downwards.
ACAACAGGGAAGTCATCGTCAGCGCAGAACACGCGCACACGCAGGCGCTGGTTCAACGTCAGAGACATCAGGTGGGACACCACGGCAAAACGCGGACCGTCCTTGCCGACTTCCGCATACGTGGAATAGTCCACACCACACAAATCCATCAGCATCTCGAATTGGCAGTCAGGCGCATTGCGCAGGACTTGCATCACTTCCAGATATTTGTCAGCGGAAACTTCCACCGTCACTTCGCCATAAGCCAGAGTAATGGAGCGAACCTTGTCACCCAAAGCCGCAGTAACCACGTCCCGAAGCTTCTCGGGGTGAATTGCAATTGCAGTCATCTCAGCCCTTTAAACGCGAGCGATGGTATGAGTACGACGGATCTTCTGCTGCAGCTGGATGATGCCGTAGATCAGCGCTTCCGCTGTCGGGGGGCAACCAGGTACATAGACATCCACCGGTACGATGCGATCGCAACCGCGCACCACCGAATAGCTGTAGTGATAGTAACCACCACCATTGGCACAGGAGCCCATGGAGATGACCCAGCGGGGCTCGGACATCTGGTCATACACCTTGCGCATCGCCGGGGCCATCTTGTTGCACAGCGTACCGGCAACAATCATCAGGTCCGAGTGGCGGGGGCTGGCACGGAAGACTTCGGAGCCGAAGCGACCAATGTCATAGCGCGCAGCAGCTGCATGCATCATCTCCACCGCACAGCAGGCCAGGCCAAATGTCATGGGCCAGATCGACCCCGTCTTGGCCCAGTTCACCACCGTGTCATAACTGGTGGTGACGAAGCCTTCCTTCATCACGCCTTCGATCATCGTGTTTCCTCAGTGAAGCTACTCATTCCCAATCCAGGGCGCCTTTTTTCCACTCGTAAGCAAAGCCCACGACCAGAATGGCCAAGAAGATCAGAACAGCAACAAAACCCACGCCGCCAACATCTTTGAGTGCGACAGCCCAGGGCAGCAGAAATGCAATTTCCAGGTCGAACAAAATGAACAAGATGGCGACCAGGTAGTAGCGCACATCAAATTTCATTCGAGCGTCTTCAAACGCTTCGAAACCGCATTCGTAAGGGGAGTTTTTGGCATCGTCCGGACGATTCGGACCCAGCACGTAGCCGAGCACCAAGGGCACGACGCCCACGGCAATACCAATGAGAATAAACAGGAGAACGGGAAGGTACTGATCGATATTCATCGAGTGGGCCTTGTTTTTTAAAACATGCCTCACCGATCACTGCCTGATCAGCAGGGCAGGTTTTTAGTTATGTGTTGGTGCCGTCGGCGAGACTCGAACTCGCACAGCTTTCGCCACTACCCCCTCAAGATAGCGTGTCTACCAATTTCACCACGACGGCTATTGACTGTGCCTGGATGGCATGAGGAGCCTTTGATAAGGCCGTTTGGCTTTCCAGACAGAAGTAGATTCTACTCCGGAAAAACCCTGTCACAACTAAGAACGAGGATTTTTCTAATTCTTTTTAGTTTTTCGGGATTTCTGCTGCGCCGGATGCTGGCACGGCAGCAGGTGCTGGCACCGAAGCATCAGCCGCTGGAGCAGGTGCGGACTGGGCAGGAACCGCAGCCGCAGGACCTTCCAACACGCTACCGGTGCTGGAGGGACGCACATTGCCGAAGTAAGCCAGTGCCAGAGTCGCCACGAAGAACACGGTTGCCAGAGCGGCCGTGCTGCGCGACAGGAAGTTGGCGCTGCCGGATGCACCGAACAGGCTACCCGAGCCGCCGCTGCCGAAAGCCGCGCCCATGTCGGCGCCCTTGCCGTGCTGAACCAAAATCAGACCAATCATGGCCAGTGCAGAGAGGATCTGCACTGCAAGAATAATGTTGACCACCAAGCTCATTTGAAACTCCTAATTAATTCGCTAGCAATGCAGCTCAAACAGCTGCAGAAATAATTTGCAGGAAGTCGGCCGCCTTCAACGAAGCGCCGCCCACCAATCCACCATCGATATCCGGCTGCGACAACAGCTCGGCCGCATTCGCCGCATTCATGCTGCCGCCATACAACAGCTTCATGCCCGCAGCACCTTGCGTGGCAGCCGCCAGCTGGGCACGCAACACGGCGTGCACTTGCTGAGCCTGCTCCGGCGATGCCGTCTTGCCCGTACCGATCGCCCACACGGGCTCATACGCCACCACGATTTCCGTGATGCAATGGCCGTTGGCATGAATCACTGCCGCCAGTTGGCGCTTCACCACCGACTCGGTCGCACCGGCTTCGCGCTCTTCGAGCGTTTCACCGACACACACGATGGGCGTGATGCCCGCTGCCAGGGCGCGCTGCGTCTTCGCAGCCACCACCGCATCGGTTTCGCCGTGGTATTGACGGCGCTCGGAGTGACCCACGAGCACGTAACGCGCACCGAATTCCTTCAGCATCGCTGCCGAAGTTTCACCGGTGAAAGCACCCGACTCATGTGCCGACACATCCTGTGCACTCAGCGCAATCGACGTACCCGCCGTCAACGCCTGAACCTGCGCCAGATAAGGCATCGGAACCGCCACCGCAATATCGCAACCCGCCTGCGAGCCCGCTCCGGCGATCAGCGCCTTGAGCAGTGCCTCGTTGGCAGCCAGGCCGCCATTCATCTTCCAGTTACCAGCGATGAGTTTCTTGTTATTCATGTTGTCCATGTCAGAACAATTTTGCCCGTGTGTTGATTGGATTCCATCAGCTCGTGCGCCTTGGCCGCATCGGCGGCAGGGAACACGCTGTGAATAATGGGGCGAACCTTGCCCGCTTCAAGCAATGGCCAGGCCTGCTCGCGCAAAGACTTGGCAATCGCCGCCTTGAAACTTTCAGGACGTGGACGCAATGTCGAACCGGTGATCGTGAGACGGCGACGCAGCACCAGTCCCGCGTTGAACTCGGCCTTCACGCCGCCCTGCACTGCAATGATGACGATGCGCCCGTCTTCGCCGAGGCACTCGATCTCGCGTGCGACATACTCACCCGCCACCATGCCGACCACGACGTCGACACCCCTGTACCCCGTGAGGCGCTTCACCTCA
>CALMCS010000056.1 GCA_937862875.1 uncultured Comamonadaceae bacterium | reverse complement strand
GGAGACGAAGAAGGAGTTGGCTTGGTGAATGCACGGGAAAACGCCAGTGAGATCGGCCGGGGCAAAGCGATGGGATGGATGCAAGATATCGCATTCATGAAAACCCATCTGCTTCGTTACTTTGTCGTGCTGGCCGAAGAAAAACATTTCGGCCGTGCGGCGCAGCGCCTGTTCATTACCCAACCGCCACTCAGCACGGCGTTGAAGACGCTGGAAGAGGACCTGGGCGTCACGCTGGTGGAGCGCGATGCCAAGCATGTGGCGCTCACGCCAGCGGGCGAAGCCTTTCTGCTGGAGGCCCGCAAGGTGCTTGCGCAGCTGCAGCGCGCCACCGATGTGGTGCGCCGTGTGGCGCAAGGCCAGGAGGGCCGCTTGGACGTGGGCATCACCGGTTCGATGGTCTACCGCCAGGTGCCGCAGTACTGCAAGGCTTTTGGGTTGCGAAGACCATTGGTGGAGCTGTGCATGCACGAGATGTCCACCGGCGAACAACTGCGCGCGCTCGCGGCGGGTGACATCGATGTGGCGTTTCTCAACGTCGGTTTTCCGCCGGATGATTTTTCGATTCTGACGCTAGAGTCGGAAGAGTTGGTCGCCTGCCTGCCGGAGTTCCATTCACTAGCGAACAAAGCGAATATCGATCTATCAGAAATCGCCCGCGAAGACTTCATCATGTTCGCGCGCGACGTCTCGCCCGCGAATTACGACCACGTGATCGCCTGCATGCACCAGGCCGGAATTCACCCCCGCACCTCACACGCCGCACGCCAATGGCTCACGGTGGTGGCACTCGTGTCCACGGGCTGGGGAGTGGCACTGGTACCCGCCTGCATGGCCAAGGCGGGCATGACGGGTGTGCGATTTGTACCGCTGCGAGGCATCAAGATGATGACCCCCGCCGTGATGGCGTGGCGCAAGAACGATGACCGGGTGTTGCTCACCACGCTGATCGAAACCGTGCGCGAATGCGTAGCGGCGAACAAAGCGTAGATGGAACAGCGGAATCCAACGGATGTTCAAGATTCGGTATTGGTATTGGTATTGGTATCCAAACACCCAACGATGCAGTGCGCTGAGCCCCGGAAACACAAACCCCGAATGACGAGATAGGGTGCTAGGCTAGGCGTCGATGACGCAGACA
>CALMCS010000055.1 GCA_937862875.1 uncultured Comamonadaceae bacterium | reverse complement strand
GCGCGGGGCTGGCAGATGGCCGTGCCGCATTTTCGCGGTTGCAGCGGCGAGATCAACCGCGCTGCACGGGCCTACCATTCGGGCGATTTCGAAGAGGTGCATTGGCTGCTGGAGCGCTTCGCGCAGTTGCAGCCCGAGGCGCTTTATGCCGTAGGCGTATCGCTCGGCGGCAACGCGCTGATGCGCTGGGCCGGCATGCTGGGCGCTCAGGCCGCGTCGCTGGCCGATCGCGTGGTGGCGATCTGCGCGCCTCTCGATTTGACGGCGAGCGGGCAGGCGATCGACCGGGGATTCAATCGGCAGATCTATGCGCGCATGTTTCTGCGCTCGATGGTCCCGAAGGCGCTCGCCAAATGGGAGCAGTTTCCCGGATTGTTCGATCGCGAGCGCTTGCTAGCAGCCCGAGATTTGCATTCCTTTGATGATGTGTTCACCGCACCGCTGCATGGCTTCAAGGACGCGGACGAATATTGGCGCCTGGCATCGGCCAAGCCGCTGCTCACGCAGGTGCGGATTCCGGCGCTGGTGCTGAATGCGCGCAACGACCCGTTCATCCCCGAAAGCAGTCTGCCGACGGCACTGCAGGTCAGCCAGAGCGTGACGCTGTGGCAGCCCGAAGAGGGCGGCCATGTCGGGTTTGCGACGGGGCGCTGGCCGGGGAATATTGCCGCCGTTCCCGCGCAGATTGCCGAGTGGTTGAGCCGATGAGTGCATGGCTGCCGGGGCTCGCGCCTCGTGCACAATGGCTCCATGGATGAGATCGTCAAACAAGCAATGACCAAGTGGCCGAACGTGCCTGCGTGCTACGGCTGGCTGGGGCTGGATTCGCGTGGCAACTGGTATCTGCGGGATGCGCAGGTGCAATCGCAGGGCGGCTTTGCAGCGTCCAAGGGCGATCGCATCGAGCACGAAAAGCTGATCGAGTTCATCGGCCGGAATTTTCTGGAAGACGACGACGGGTACTGGTTCTTTCAGAACGGCCCGCAGCGGGTGTTCGTCGAGCTGGAGAACACGCCGTGGATCTGGCGCCTGCGTTTCGAAGCCGGCCAACTTCACATTCATACCCATACCGGCTTGCCGCAAAAGGCGACCGCTGCCAAGGCGGTGTTGATGGACGAGGCCGGTCGCCTGTATCTGGATTTACCGGCGGGGCTGGGAATCGTTCACTCGCAGGACATGGTCGACGCGGCGGCAGCGATGGAAGCGGGCCTGATCGCGGAGCCGCAAGAGGTGTTGTTCGACGACCTGCCCGAGCGATTTGGTTTCCAGCGCAGCGCCATGGAGCGCGGATGATTCGGATGGCGTTGGTGATTGCCTGAATATGGAGAGGCAACGCCCAGCCAATAAAAAACCGGCCTGTGAGCCGGTTTTCTTTTGTTTCCCCGCCGCGAGTGCGAGGAAATGGGGATCAGTGATCGATGATTACTTGGCGTGATCGACCATGTATTGCACGGTGGCGCGGATCTCGTCGTCCGATGCGGTGGAGCCGCCCCGAGGAGGCATGGCACCCTTGCCGGAGATGGCGATCTTGACCATGTTGTCCATGCCCTGGGCCACAAACGGAGCCCATGCAGCCTTGTCACCAAACTTGGGTGCACCGGCAACGCCAGCGGCGTGGCAGACGAAGCAGGCCTTGTCGTACAGCGCCTTGCCGGCGTCTACGCTGGCAGCAGCGGGGGCTGGTGCAGCAGCGGCGGCGGCGACAGCCACGGGAGCGGCGGCTGAAGCAGCAGCGTCGGCCACGGGGGCGGCAGGAGCGGCTGGGGCTGTAGCTGCAGCAGGCGCGGCAGCATCGGCCGGAGCAGAGGCACCAGCGGCTGGCTTGTCGGGAATCGGGAACTTGGCACCGGCTGCGTTGGCCATGTAGACCACGCCACGGGCGATTTCGATGTCGCTGAAGTCACCACCACCCTGAGGGGCCATGGCACCCTTGCCGGCGAGCGAGGAGTGCACCAGCGTGTCCAGTCCCTGCTTGATGCGGGGAGCCCAGGCGGCTGCATCTTCAAACTTGGGAGCTCCCGCAGCGCCGGTGGCGTGGCAGGCAGCACATTGGGTCTTGAAAACCTCGTCACCGCCGCGCAGTGGACGGTTGGCATCGCGAATCTCGACGCTGCCGACCTTTTGAATCCGTTCGGCCAATGCCTTTTCAGGATTGCCGTTGCCCATGGCGGGCTTGTCCTTGGAGGTCACAAAATACACGAGACCGATAATGACAAACACCGGAATCACAAACGCCGCAATGATGGTCACCAGCAGTTGTTTCGGGGTCTTAATTGGGCCGGTGTGCGCTTCTTCGTGGGTGTCGCTCATGGGATCCTCAGTCTCTGTGTTATCAAGCTAAAGTTATCCGGCGATTATATCGGCGGTACTTTCAAAGGCCACCGCGCATTGTTCCGGGTTGACGCGGGCAGCGGAATTGGCTTGTGTTGAGTCAATTTTCCAACACAAACACCCAAAAAAAGCAGAATCACAGCTTTCAGCCCCCCGTATTGGGTATCCAAACACCCAAAGACGCAGTGAGCAGAGCCTGGGAACCAAGCCCCCGAATGACGAGATAGGGTCCTAGGCTAGGCGTCGATGCCGC
>CALMCS010000054.1 GCA_937862875.1 uncultured Comamonadaceae bacterium | reverse complement strand
GGCGATCCGGTGTTCACGCTGTCGCAGGTGGCGCTGAACGACACCATCATGGTGTTCGCCTTCGCGCCCGTCGTCGGCCTCCTGCTGGGCCTGTCGTCGATCATCGTGCCATGGGCCACGCTACTGGTGTCGGTCGCGCTCTACATCGTCATTCCTGTCATCCTCGCGCAGCTCTGGCGCCGGGCGCTGCTGCGCCGGGGTCAGGTTGCGTTCGACCGGGCGCTGGAACGTATTGGCCCGCTGTCGATCGCCGCGCTGCTACTGACGCTGGTGCTACTGTTCGCCTTTCAGGGAGAGGCCATTATCCGGCAACCGCTGGTGATCGCCATGCTGGCGGTGCCGATCCTGATCCAGGTGTTCTTCAATTCCGGGCTGGCGTACTGGCTCAACCGCAAGGTAGGCGAGAAGCACAGCATCGCCGGCCCCTCGGCACTGATCGGCGCGAGCAACTTCTTCGAGCTGGCCGTGGCCGCCGCCATCAGTCTGTTCGGCTTCCACTCGGGCGCGGCGCTGGCCACCGTGGTTGGCGTGCTGATCGAGGTGCCGGTGATGCTGCTGGTGGTGCGCGTGGTCAACCGCTCGCGCGGCTGGTACGAGCGCCAAGCGTAATCATGGACAACACCATCCCGCGCTCTCGCGGCTGGCTGATTCCCTCGCTCGGACTGACGCAGATCGTCGCGTGGGGGTCGATGTTCTACGCCTACGGCGTCCTGATGCAGCCCATGCAGGACGAACTCGGCCTGTCCAAGCCCGCCATCGTCGGGGCTTATTCGGTGGCCTTGCTGATCTCGGGACTGCTTTCGACCGCGGCCGGCAGCATCATCGACCGCATCGGTGGACGTCTGCTGATGGGAAGCGGCGCCTTGCTGGCCGCCGTCATGCTCGCGTGCCTCTCGCGGGTACACAACGCGACGGAGCTTTACCTCGTGTGGGCCGGTATCGGCGTGGCCATGAGCGCGACCTTGTACCAGCCGGCCTTCGCGGTCATCACGCAGGTCCATGGCAGCAACTATCGCCGGGCGATCACGCACCTGACGTTGTTCGGCGGTTTCGCCAGCACGGTATTCTGGCCGCTGACGCAAACGCTGTTGCAACACGTCGGCTGGCGCGAGGTCTGGTTGATCTATGCGGCCGCGAACCTGCTGATCTGCCTGCCCATCCATGCCAGCCTGCCAAAGGGACGCGGCCCGGCACACGGCACACCCCCAGCGCGGACGGAAACCCGATCCCGCAATCTCACCGCGGTCATGCGCGAACCGGTGTTCTATCTCGTCACGGCGGCTGTGACGCTGAATGCACTGGTGTTCGCGGCGATGTCGCTGCACATGATCCCAGTCTTGCAGGCACATGGCATCTCTGCCGCAAATGCGGCCTGGGTCGGTGCGCTGATCGGGCCAATGCAGGTACTCGGCCGTGTGGTGCAAGCCACGGTCGGCAAGCGGGCCAGCACGCGCCAGGTCGGCATGGCGGCCATCAGTCTGCTGCCGCTGTCATTGCTCCTGCTCTTTGCTTCCGAGCAGTGGCTGCCGGTGTATGTCGTGTTTGCCGCGCTCTACGGCATCGGCAATGGCGTCATGACGATCGTACGAGGCGCCTTGCCCGCCGAGCTGTACGGTCGGGCCGCTTATGGCGCCATCAGCGGCGCGATGGCGACACCCGTGCAGATCGCAGTGGCCGCCGGCCCCTTCGTGGCCTCGCTGCTGTATTCCGCCGGCAACGGCTATCCCGGCACGCTGCTGGCCCTGACCGGCATCAGCGCGGCGGGCGCGATCCTGTTCGGCTATGTGATCAGGCATCTGCGCCAGCAATCCATGCTTCTCTCGAACGAAGGCACCTCGACATGAGCCACATCACGATCTACCACAATCCCGATTGCGGCACGTCACGCAACGTCCTCAGCCTGATTCGCAACAGCGGCGAGGAACCGGCTGTCATCGAATATCTGAAGACACCGCCCGACCGCGACATGCTGAAGGCGCTGATCGCCGCGATGGGCATCCCGGTACGCGCGGTGCTGCGCGAGAAAGGCACGCCGTATGCGGAACTCGGCCTGGGAGATCAGAAGTGGAGCGACGAGCAATTGATCGACTTCATGCTCCAACATCCGATCCTCATCAACCGACCTATCGTGGTCACGCCGCTGGGCACGCGCCTGTGCCGCCCGTCGGAAACAGTGCTCGACATCCTGCCGCAACCGCAGCGCGGCGCGTTCAACAAGGAAGACGGCGAGCCGGTAGTGGATGTGGAGGGCCGTCGTGTCTGAATCCCGTCTCGACCTGCCGAACATCGACGCCGCATTGCTCCAGCCGCCGGACATGGAACGGCTACTGGCACCCGAACGTTCCACCCATGCGCCACGCTTCCTGCTGCTCTACGGCTCGCTGCGCGAACGCTCGTTTAGCCGACTGGCCGCCGAAGAGGCAGCCCGCGTGCTGCGGGCGTTGGGCGGCGAGACGCGGCTGTTCAACCCGTCGGGCCTGCCGCTGGTGGATGACGCGACCGAGGATCATCCCAAGGTCAGGGAACTGCGCGAACTCGCGCAGTGGGCCGAGGGTATGGTGTGGAGTTCGCCGGAGCGCCATGGCGCGATGTCCGGCCTGATGAAAACGCAGATCGACTGGATTCCGCTGTCAGTCGGCGCGGTGCGTCCGACTCAGGGCAAGACGCTGGCAGTGATGCAGGTGTCGGGCGGCTCGCAATCTTTCAATGCTGTCAATCAGATGCGCGTGCTGGGCCGCTGGATGCGGATGCTGACCGTCCCCAACCAGTCCTCGGTCGCCAAGGCGTATCAAGAATTCGATGAAGCGGGACGCATGAAACCGTCGGCCTACTACGAC
>CALMCS010000053.1 GCA_937862875.1 uncultured Comamonadaceae bacterium | reverse complement strand
AAAAAGTCAGCGCGAAAGGTATCGCCCCTCGTAGATCTGGCGCGCGGGAAGCATGTGCCCGAGCGCCAGTTCCGCGAGCCGCTCGCGGTCGCTGCTGGCAATCGCCTCGACCATCTGCGCATGCTCTTCGCAAGCGCGTGACAGCGCCGCCTGATCGGTGATGGCGTAGGCCCGTGCGGGGAAGCTCAGCCAGTCGTGCAAGCGGATCGATTCCTCGATGTACGGGTTGTCGCAGAGGCCAAAGAACAGTCGGTGAAAAACCATGTTGGCGCGGTGGATCGCGATCAGATCGCCCGACTCCGCCGCCTGCGCATGGGCCGCCGCGGCCTCGCGCACCAGCTGCAGGCGTTCTGCGGCCACCGGCAACGGCATCGCCTCGACGGCTGCGCGGTGCAGCACCGCGCGAAAGTGGTAGAGCGCCTGCAGGCTCTGCGCATCAAAGCGCCGGATGCGCGCGCCGATGTGCGGCGGCTTCACCACCACGCCCAGGCGCTGCAACTCGACCAGCGCCGCGCGCACCACGTGGCGTTTGGCGTCGTAGTCTTCCATCAGATGGTCTTCGATCAGGCGCGTGCTCGGCAGGATGATGCCGCGAATGATGTCGGTCTCGATGGCCTCGATCACCGCGGCCACGTGCGCGGGCAACTCGGCATGCGGAAAGACGCCCAGGTCCTTCTTCTTGCTCTTGCTGGGACTCGGCGACGGGGTGGTGGGCGGCGGTGAAGTGTGGGAGGTGTTCATGTTTCAAGTCCGGCTCGGAACCGGTTGCTGCCCGTGATTTTCCTTCAACGGCGCAGACGCACTGCAGTTATCAATAATTTCATCATCAAAATAGGCGACAACGTGCTTGTTGTACTTCGCGGAAAGGCTTCTTAGACTGCCCCCTGATTTAGAAATTTTCAGGACTGTCATGGCCATTTCAACCGCCTCCTCCAACGAACTCATCAGCACCAATCCAGCCACCGGCGAAGAAATCGCCCGCGTGCCGGTCACGTCCATGGAAGAGCTCGACGCGGCCGTCGAGCGCGCCTGGCAGGCGTTTCACCACTCGGGCTGGAAAGAACTGCTGCCCCACAAGCGCGCGCTGATTCTGAACAAGATCGCCGACGGCCTGCTGGCCGAAAAGGAATCGCTGGCCCGCCTGCAGATGGCCGACAACGGCAAGCCGCTGGGCGAATGCCGCGGCATGGTCGAGTCCGCGATCGGCACCTTCCGCTACTACGCCGGTGTCTGCGAGACGCTGGAGACCGATGTCACCCCGGCACGCGGCGATTATGTGTCCTTCACCGTTCTCGAGCCGTTTGGTGTGGTCGCAGCCATCACGCCGTGGAACTCGCCGATCATGAACGACGCCACCAAAGTGGCTCCGGCGCTGGCCGCTGGCAACGCGGTGCTGCTCAAGCCCTCGGAAGATTCTCCCCTGCTCGGCCCTGAACTCGAGCGCATCGCGCTGGCCGCTGGCCTGCCTGCCCACCTGCTGCAGGTCGTGCAGGGACGTGGTGCCGATGTGGGCGCGGCGCTGGTCGCACACCCCGGCGTGCGCATGGTCTCGTTCACCGGCGGCACGCTGTCGGGCCGCGCGATTGCACGGGTCGCAGGCGATCGCCTGATTCCCACCGCGCTCGAACTCGGCGGCAAGTCCCCGCACGTGGTGTTCGCCGATGCGGACCGCGAACACGCGGTGGCCGCGGTCGTGGCCGGCATCTTTGGCTCGGCAGGTCAATCCTGCGTGGCCGGCTCGCGCCTCTTCATCGAAGAGAGCATCTACGACGAGGTGCTGGCACAGGTCGTCGCCCGCGCCAAGACCATTCGCATGGCCGCACCCGATGCGGACGGCGTCGAGATGGGTCCGCTCTCCTCGTTCCACCACCGCGAACGCGTGGCGGCCTTCGTCGACCGCGCGCGTGCCGAGGGCGGCCGCATTCTGTGCGGCGGTGAGGCTCCGAAGGGTGCCGAATTCGACAAGGGCGCGTACTACCTGCCCACCGTCATCGACGGCCTGGCCTACGACGCCGTGGCCTGCCAGGAAGAGGCCTTCGGTCCCGTGCTGGTGGCGCTGCCGTTCAAGGACGAGGCCGATCTGATCGCCCAAGCCAACGGCACGGCCTTCGGCCTGGCCTGCGGCATCTGGACCGAAAGCTTCAAGAAGGCATGGCGCATCGGCCGCGCGCTGGAAGCCGGTTCGGTGTGGATCAACACCTACAAGCAGTCGGTCACGAGCACGCCATTCGGCGGTTTCAAGAACAGCGGCATCGGCCGTGAAAAGGGCATCGACGGAATGAAGCTGTACGCGCAGGTCAAGAGCATGTACTTCGGCCTGCACGCCCAACCGCTCGCCGTCGCCAAGTAATCGGGCCTGGCCCGACGAACGCCGCTTCCCTCTCTTTTTCGTCGCGCGTTGAATCCACGTATTCAACGCCGATTTTTCCGGATCATTCGATATGACTACGTCTTCTCCCACAGTCGCCATCTACGGCCTCGGCAACATGGGCTACCCGCTGGCCGAGCGCATCGGCAGCAAGCTCGCCACGCAGGTGTTCGACCTCGACGCGGCGGCTCTGGCACGCGCCAAGGAACAGTTTGGCGGCGTGTCCATCACCTCGCCCGAGGACTTGAAGCACACCACCGTGGTGGTGCTGTGCCTGCCCAACCCCACGATCTCGATGAGCGTGCTCGCACAGATCGCGCCGCAACTGCCGCGCGGCGCTGTGGTCCTGGAAACCAGCACGGTCAACCCCGAGCACATCCACGCCGAGCAAAAGCTGCTGGCACCGTTCGGCATCGACGTGGTGGACGCCTCCATCATGGCCGGCGTGGGCCAGATGATTGCCGGTACGGCATCGCTCGCGCTCGGCGGCGACCCCCAGGCCATTGAACGCGCTCAGCCCGTGCTCGATGCCATCGCCTCCAAGCAGGTATATTTCGGCGCTCTCGGCGCAGGTGCTGCGGCCAAGGTGATCAACAACGCGGTGGCGCATGCCGTCATGGTGGTGGTGGCCGAAGCCGGTGCCATGGCGACGGCGGCCGGTGTGGATTGCCAGAAGCTCATCACGCTGCTGTCGGACGCGCAAATGGGCCTGCATCGCCCGCTCACCTACCGCTACGCAGACCGCATCGTCAAGGGCGACTACGCCGGTGGCATGCCCCTCGACGCGGCGCGCAAGGACTCGGTGCTGGCGCTGCAACTGGCGCAGACGCTGGGCGTGCCACTGTTCGCAATCCAGGGCTCGCACAGCGTCTATGACATCGGTGTGGCCGCAGGCTATGGCCGCGACGACTACGCCGTGGTCGCCAAGCTCTGGGCCGACTGGGGCTGCCCGGCCGTGCCGGCCAAGGCGGAATAAGCCGCTCGCCGTCCAGCACAGAACAGAACAGATCGAACAGATCAACAAGACGCGACACCGCGCCTCGCAAGCGGCGCAGTGTCCTGCCCGAATTTTCTCGCCAAAACGATTACGGAGACTTTCATGTCCGGTTTCAACACCTCCCTCCTCTCGCGCGTTTCCCGCACCCGCCGCACGCTGTCGGTCGCCATCGGCGCTCTCGCAGTCGGCGCGACGCTGGGCGCAGCGCCCGCATGGGCCGCATGGCCGAACGACCGCCCGATTGAGCTCATCGTCGGCTTCGCGGCCGGTGGCGGCACCGACATCACGGCCCGCACCGTGGCGCAATACCTCACCACCAAGACCGGCGCACGCGTGGTCGTGGTGAACAAGGCCGGCGCATCCGGCGAGATCGGCCTGAGCTACGTCGCCAAGGCCAAGCCCGACGGCTACACGCTCGGCATGACCAACATGCCCGGCCTCGTCACGCTGCCCATCGAACGCCAGGGCAAGGGCCAGTTCAGCAGCAGCGACTTCGCCTACATCGCCAACCTGGTGCGCGACCCCAGCGCCTTCAGCGTGCTGGCCAGCAGCAAGTACAAGAACCTGAACGACCTGATCGCAGACGCCAAGGCCCGTCCCGGCGAGATCACCTACGGCTCGACCGGCGTGGGCACCGACGATCACCTCGCGATGGTGCTGTTCCAGCGCATGACCGGCGCGAAGTTCAACCACATCCCCTACAACGGCGCAGGCCCGCTGCGTACCGCTGTGCTGGGCGACCAGGTGGTGATCGGCGGCATGAATCTGGGCGAAGTGATGCCCTTCCGCGAAAAGGTCCGCATCATCGCGCAGGCCAGCCCCGATCGCGCCAAGCTCGCACCCGATGTGCCCAGCTTCAAGGAACAGGGCGTGAACCTGGTGTTCAACTCCGAGCGCGGCGTGGTGGCTCCCAAGGCCATCCCGGAAGACGTGAGAACCAAGCTCACCGCCGCCCTGCGCGAGATCGCCGCGGACCCGGAATTCCAGAAGCAAATGGCGAACCAGTTCACCGAAATGGACTACATCGAAGGCGATGCCTGGAAGGCCCGTCTGGAAAAGCAGACCGAAGGCTTCAAGACCATCTGGAACGAAACGCCTTGGTCGGACAAGTGATCTGTTGAGTTGAGTTGAGCTGAACTCAACGCATCAACACCGCAGCAAAGGGAACGAATTTTTTCGTTCCCTTTTTTTGTGTGTATTTTCAAATCCAACGTGCCTTCGGACCGCCCGAAGCCACGGTCAAAATTTACCGCATTGCGATCATCGGCGCGAACCCCTCCAATAGATGCACGTCCACCGTTTCATCTGTCTGTTTCAGGAGCCCACCATGACCGCATCGCAACGCCCAGCACCCGACGCATCGCAGCACACCAATCCCATGCTCGCCCTCGGAGTGCACGTGGTCATCGCCACCTTCGTCCTGCTGTGCAGCCTGAGCCGCGCCGAAGCAGCGGGACCGACCCTTCAACCCGCCTTGTGGTCCACGTTGACCAGCGACCAGGTCTTTCAATTGGCCCTCGAAGCCCGCACCGAACGCGACTACCCCGCCATGCTCACCCTGCTACGCCAGGCCGGCAACGACGGCCATCTGCAGGCGCAGGAAACCCTCTCCAGCGTGCTGCTCTCGGGAGCGAATCTCTACGGCAACGCCATCGCCGCCAACCCCTGCGAAGCAGAGCAATGGGCACAGCGCGCCGCCTTGCAGGGCAGCGCAGTAGCCCGCCATTTGAAGAC
>CALMCS010000052.1 GCA_937862875.1 uncultured Comamonadaceae bacterium | reverse complement strand
ACAAGCAACTCGAACTCATTCAATTGCTGCAATCGCTGCAACTGGGGTGAATGCCCGCACGGGTGCTGCAGGGTAGTTACCTTGCATGGCTCTTGGATCCACCCCACTTCGAGTGACGCGCTGTCCCGCCAACGCGACGAAGGGCGGTGAAGCCACTTATCGGTTATGGTTTCGCGCAGAGGAGAGTGAAATTTTCCCAACCAGACTGTTCTTTGGTTCGGCATCAATGAGTACAAGACAATGGACAAAGGCCAGCACGACACCCGCGCATCTCAACTGCCGCTGATTCAATTCACGCACAAGAAAGTGCGCCGATGAATCAACCGTCCAGCGCCAAAGCGAACGCTGATACAGCGGCACCGCAGCAACCCGTTGAGCCACCTCTGGCGTCGCTGGTTGATGCCCAACGACTGGAGCGCTTGCTTGCCGAGCGCCGCATTCTCAAATGGCGTGATCTCACACACGCGGCGATTGCAACGAAGGTGGAGGGGTTGGAAAAGGCCCTCATCGCCAGAGTCGACAGGGAGCTGGACAACCGCAGTTTCTACAGAAAACTGAATGTCCGTCCCGCGCAACAGGCCCTCAAGGATTGGTTCCTTGAAGAAGTGCGGATCCCGCTCCAGGTGGAGTTGCGCCTGGAAGAACAAAAATTTGCGGCATTGGTGAAAAGCGTTTCGGGCTCATCCGATTTGAGGCTCGCGTTCGATGCGCAACGCATCACACCGAATTTCACGGCACTGGAAAAGCAGGGACTCAAGCTATCGCAGCGCGACACGATTGTTCGAGACATTCGCCGGCTGATGGGCACTCTGGGAGGGGTTTCCGACTTGTTGTGCCGTCAATGCACCGCAGTGGCCGATCAATTGAACAACGAGAATCAAAAATGCTGAAGTCGATCCCGTTTGAAATTCCCGCCGAACTTCTGGCGCGTTACGGCACGGGCGAACTGGTTCGGTTCGGCAGCCTGCTGAAAGACGTCGGCACCGGGAAAATCGTGGCCCACTTGCAGGAGACGGGGCTTGCACAGTCCCTCCTGTCGACGGCGATCTCTGGAGTGGCATCGCCACTTTCATTGGTTTCCGACCTCGTCAACATGGGTTCCAACATCTATGTCGGAGTGCAGGTGCATCAAATGAAAATGTTGATGCTGACACTGCAATCCTTTCAGGTGGCTACGCTGGGTGTGTCGCTGGTGGGTGTCGGGATCAGCGCTGCCGGCTTCATCTACATGCGCAAGCGCTTCAACGCCCTCGACAGTCAGGTATCGCAACTGATCGATTCGGTTCAATCCGGCTTTGAAGAGCAGCGCATGGCGAGCCTGCGCCACCAGCTCTCGATCTTCAAAGGATTGGTGCAGCGCGTGGGCCAGGCACACACTCTCTCGAACCCCCAACCGGAATATGCCGACGTGACAGCACGGCTCATGGATCAGTCGTCCTACTTCGATGGAGAGATTCGCCACCTGCTGTCCAAGAACGACTGCGTGCGTCTCGATCTAT
Source organism: uncultured Comamonadaceae bacterium (assembly GCA_937862875.1). GTDB lineage: Bacteria > Pseudomonadota > Gammaproteobacteria > Burkholderiales > Burkholderiaceae_C > Diaphorobacter_A. The sequence continues at coordinate 475 of CALMCS010000052.1, read as the reverse complement.
TCTGGCAACTGTCTCAGGCGTTGATTCTTTGCGACTGCACTCGCATTGAATGCCGCATGCGAACCAATGAGCTGTCCAGCGCCATCCGCATGGCAGAGTCCGTGGCTGCGGAATACCAGGGCCTGTTCAATCAGGTGACGCCCATCTCGTTCAACGTCTCGGCGACGGACGGTCTGGCCGCCGTGCGGGTGCTTCGCGATGCGACCGATGCGGCCGCCAGCAAGCCGTATCTGATCGACTATCTGCACGTCAACCGAATTTCGGGCCAGGACTATGTGCAGGCCCTGGAACGAGAAAAGGAACAGCCTCTGCTCGTTCTGAATATGCGTTGATCAGCGCGCAGAGCAGGTCTTGCACAGCTGCAGCGCAAGGCGCTGCAAGGCCATCCAACCGTCCTGAGGCCAGTCCGGTTGCTTGAGTCCCTTGACGATGCCGTCCACGGTGTGTGCGGATTGCAGCAGGCGTGACAGGGCTG
>CALMCS010000051.1 GCA_937862875.1 uncultured Comamonadaceae bacterium | reverse complement strand
CCGGAGTACTGTCTGCGTCATCGACGCCTAGCCTAGCACCCTATCTCGTCATTCGGGGGCCCAGTTCCTGGGCTCTGCTCACTTCTTATTTGGGTGTTTGGATACCGGATACCGATTACCGAATACCTGCTGATTTATTTCGGGCCCTTGGGTTTCTTGGGCCCTTTTTTTTCGTCTCCGATTTCAGTTTTCATTCTGCTGCGCTGCTCTTTTCAACTTGAGGCTTCTTGCCACCATCCATCCTGTCAGTCGTTGTCGCCAGCGGCCTGGGGGTAGGACCAGGTCTTCGAGTTCGGTGGGGGCGTGGGTCAGGTTGCGGTAGCCGGTTTCTGTGATGAGTACGGTGTCGCTGTGGCGCAGGCCGCCGGTGTTGTGGAGGTAGATGCCGGGTTCGATCGACACGAGCATGCCGGCCTGCAGCACGTGGGTGCTGCCTTCTGCCAGCCATGGTGGTTCGTGGTTGCCCAGGCCGAAGCCGTGTCCGCAGCGATGCAGGCGGGTGTGGAATTTGGCGAAGCCTTGGGTGGCCAGGAAGGTGTTCACTGCGCCGTCGATTTCTGCGCAGGCGGTGCCTGGTTTCAGCATGGAGTACGCGAGTTGGCGTGCTGCGGTCATGAGGGCGAACTGTTCGCGTTCCCGTGCCGAGGGTGCGGAGGTGAAGAAGGTGCGCTCGCATTCTGCGGTGTAGCCGTTGACGCGCGTGACGGCCAGCGCGACATGTGGGCCTGCGCCCAGGCGCATCGACAGGGGCGGCACGGCGTGGGGTTCGGCGCTCAGGGGTGCGGGCCATGCGGCTGCCAATACCTTGGTGGAGAGCGGGTCCCAGTCCTGCTCGTCGCGCATGATCTTGCGGTTGGTGGCCTGCATCGCCATGAAGGTTTCGGCCGCGGTTCCGCCGTTCCAGGCGCGGCGCAGAATGTCTGCCACGGCCTCGTCGGCGTAGCGGGCCGCGCGTTCGATCTGGGTGACTTCCCAGTCCGACTTCACGATGCGAATGTCCTCGAGCAGATCGACCGGCTCGCCTTTGGCTTGGAGCAGATGCTCGGCGATGTGCCACGGAGTTCCGGGCTCGAACCCGAAGCTGCCGGGGAGGGTGTGTCCGTCCAGCAAGTGTTCCACCCATCCTTGGCCCCTTGGCGCGGGAAATTCGCGGTAGGCGATGAGGTTGGTTGCGTTCACGCCAAATGCCTTGTGCATGTGGTTGATCTCCAGCGTCGGCACCACCATCTGGCGCTCACCGTCGGCGCCGATGATCAGAAAGAAGGGGCGCTCCAGTGGCTCGAAGGTGGCGTGCGTGAGGTAGAAGATATTTTCGGTGGTCGTGATCACGTAGTGATCGAGTCCGCGGCGGTGAATGGCTTGAACCAAGGCGTCGTTGCGCCGGGTCAGTTCGGCGGTTTTGGCGGCATCGTGGATGGGCTTCATGGCTGGAAGAAAGGGATGGATAGATGGTTGGATAGATAGATGGCTGGATGGAAAGGGAATCGTCCATCAGGCGAGCAGAGCGCACAGCACCGCCACCACCCCGAAGAGGTTGATGGCCACGGCTGACCAGCGGCTCATCGGCGATGCGTAGGCGCTCCGATCTGTGGGAAAGCAGTGGCGGTAGACGCCGCCCCAGAGCATCAGCACCAGCAGCAGACCGAGCATGGCGGTGCCGATGCGCAGGCCCTGAAAATGCAGCGCGGCGGCGATGGCGGTGAGCAGCATCACCACCAGTCCAGTGATCGGATTCAGTGGCGTGAGCGTGCGACCGGCGCGCACGCGATGGCGCAGGCTGCACAGATTGCTCAGCGTTCCCAGCGCCACATAGGCGCTCACCAGCACGATGGGGATGATTGGCAGGTTGGAGGCGTTCATGTGGTGGTCATTGCGCCGCTGAGCGTGTTTTCAGTGGGTTGCCATGTCGTACTCTCGCGGGTGCTGCGCAGCGTCAGCAAGGTGATGAGGCCTGTGAGCGTCATGTAGTAGAGCGGCGCAAACACCACGCCCCTGGACAGCGCAAGCGCATTCACCACCGGTGCCATCGCGCCGAAAACCATCACGCCAAGGCTGTAGCCAAGGCCAAATCCCAGCGCGCGGCGAGAAGGAGGAAAGCTCTCCACCATCAACGGCAGACTGCCGCCGACAAACAGGCCAAATCCGGCGGCGCATGCCCATTGAAAAACCGCCAGCGACAGCGCGTTGTGCGTGCTCAGCAACATCAGAAAGAGGGGCCATCCGGCAATCAGTGCGAACAGCAGGCCTGCGTACATGATGTATTTGCGGCCATGCTGATCGGACACCCAACCGCCCACGATGGCGAAGAGGCCGGTGATGACGCTGGCCATCATCGCGGTGGCCATGCCGGTGCCCAGTGGAATCGAAAACTGGCGTGCCGCAAACACCGGCATGAACATGATGACCACGTAGAACACCGAAGAGCCAAACGCCGTGAGACCGGCGACCCGGGCGATCATGCCCAGCGTGCCCTTGTGGTCCGGCGCGGCGCTGGAGGCAGTCGGGTGCGCATGCTCCACCTGCATGTTGCGCCGAGCCCACCAGCCCAGCGGCACGATGATCAATCCCGTTGCATATCCCACTCGCCATCCCCAGTCGTTGGTGGCCTCGGTGCCCAGCAGCCCGTAGCAGAGCAGGGCGACGCAACCGCCTGCCGCCACGCCAAGATAGGTGGACAGCGAAAACAGTCCTCCCCAGCGCCCCCTTTGATGGTGCGGGGAGGCCTCGATGGCGATGGCGGCCGCCGCGCCGGTCTCGCCCGCTGCGGCAAGCCCCGCCATCAGGCGTGCGCACACCACCATGATGGGCCCTAGCAAGCCGGCGTTGTGGTGGCTGGGCGCGCACACCACGAGCAAGGTCGCGAGACCCATGAGCAGCAGCGTCGTCACCAGAACGCTCTTGCGGCTGGTGCGATCCGCCATTCGCCCGAACACGAAGGCACCGATGGGCCTGGCGATGAAGCCCGCCGCGAATGCGGCATAGCTGGCCATGGTGGACAGCAGTGGATCGTCCGCGGGGAAGAAACGCTGGCCGATGGCAACGGCAAAGAAACCATAGAGCGTGAAGTCAAACCACTCCATGAAATTCCCCCAGGCTGCCGCTCCGAGCGTCGTCAATCGTGTTCGCATGTTGTCTCTAGTAGTTGATGTTGATTCGTGATGCCATTGTTCGCATTGGTCCTGATTGACACAATTCATTCATGGACGAGGTCAACTCTTTTTTGGACACTAGAGGTCTTGATTTGCGTCATGCAACGCTCACACCCATCTCGAACCGCCATGCCCCTACTGCTTGACTCTGTCCATCCACGTTACCTAGTCGATCTGGTTGACTATCTGGAGGAGCAGGGCTTTTCCTGTACTCCCGCCTTGCGCTCCGCAGGGCTGACGCGCGCGATGCTGCAGCAGCAGCAGCACGTGCCGATTGCATCGGTGCTGAAGGCCATGCAGGAACTGGTGCAGTCCTCGGGGCGCAGCGATCTGGGATTCGTGCGCGGATTGCTCACGCACATGAGCGCGGGTGACCTCTCCGGACAGATGCTTTTGAGCGCACGCACGTTGCGCGAGGCACTAGTCAACCTGGCTCCCTACATGCCCTTGATCTCGCCGGTGATTCGCATGCAGGTGCAAGAATCGGGCGGTGACTGTATAGCCGAGTGGACCGTCGCGCAGCCAATGCCGTACGACGCCTGTGTGGTGGCGCTCGAGACCGTGCTGGTTGCCTTCCACCGGCATGTGCTGTTCGCGCTGCAGGAGCGCGACGTTCGCTGCAAGGTCGAGTTCTCCTGGAGTGCACCCGCTCACGCGTCGCGCTATCGGCAGTTTCGCGGTATGGAGGTGCGCTTCGGGTGTGGCGGCGACCCCCGCGTGACTCTGCGCTATCCGGCCGACCTCGCGGAGCGTCCGTTGCCCATGGCCGATGCGCGCTCCCTGCGCGAAGCGGATCGCGCGGCGCAGGAGCATTTGCAGGAGATCGCGCAAAGCCACAACTTCGCAGATTGGGTACGACACGTGCTGCACCAGGTGGAAGAGCAATTGCTCACGCAGGAAGCCGTGGCGCGTCTGCTGCGGGTCTCCAGCAAAACGCTGGCACGCCATCTGGCGAAGGAAAACACACGGTTTGGAACCATCGCGCAACAAGTGCGCGAAGAGCGCGCCTGCAACCTGCTCGCGCAATCGGCCATGCCCGTCGGAGACATCGCGTTGAAGCTGGGTTACGCCACCCTGGCCAATTTCAGCCGCGGCTTCAAGGCGAATACAGGATTGACGCCCTCGGAATTCAGGGCCAAGGCCAGGAGCGAGGGCGCGGGCTGAACCGCACATGCCCACACCCAGCGGAGCAGCGCATGGGGACCACGCGCTGCGTCAAGCCGCTCCTGCAGAGGGCCCCGTCAGAAGTCGTGCTTGATGCCCATGCCGAAGGCGCTGGGCGTCTGTCCCGCCGCAGTGGGGGCGATGTACAGGTCGCTGGCCAGCAGGGCAAAGGCGGCGTTCGAGCGGTTTTGAATGTGGCCGTAGCTGGCATAGAGCTGCGTGCGGCGCGACAGATCATGTGTGAATGCAACCCCGAAAATATTCGCGTTGCGGCTCGTGCTGAGCAGACCTTTTTGCTCCAGACGCTGCATTTGCGCATACACCTTGTTGGCACCAAATGCGTAGGAAACACCCACCGCTGCGCTTTGCGCGTTCTGCGGATTGCCGACCTTCCAGTAACTCGTGCTCACGCTGAACGGCCCGGTCGTATAGATCGCTCCCAGCATGGCATCCCAACGCGACAGCACGTTGCCCGTGAAGGCGGCCGGTTTGCCCGCCACCTCCGGATAGTTCAGCTTCTGGTAGGTCGCGTGAATGTTCAGACCGCCATTGGTGTACTCCCCGCCCAACCCATAAAACGTGTTGGCGCGCTTCGGGATGCCACCCGCGCCACCGGAGCCTTCCGAGCCAAAGCTGTACACCGCACGTGCCTTGAATCCACCGATGACCGGCGAGGTGTAGAACACTCCGTTGGAGAGACGAGCGAGTCGCTCGAGACCACCGGCCGCCTGCACAATGGATTGCAGATTGCCGAAGAAACCGAAGTGCATCACGTCGACGTAATACCCCGCGTAGTACAGCGGTGAGTAGTCGCGCCCGATGAGAATCTGCCCGAAGTCGCCGGTGAGGCCGAGCGACGCACGCCGGTTGAAACCCGTTCCAGTCGTGCCGTTGGGCAGCGTCGGCGTGGCCGAGCTGGGGTTGCCAGCGAACGGCTTCATCTCGCCGGTGTCGGTATCGAAGCCGGATTCCAACTGGAAGATGGCACTGAGCCCGCCACCGAGATCTTCCTTGCCGCGAATGCCCCAGCGTGAAGGCGACGCAATGCCCGATCCGACCAGCGTTTGATTGCCCGCTTTCGGCGCATCGTTGCGAACCGCCACCACGCCCGCGTCCACCGTGCCGTACAGCGTGACGTTCTGGGCGGCGGCACTCAGTGTGAATGCGCAAAGCGCCGTACCCACGCTGGCGCTGACGGCGAGTGGTGTGCGGCGGCGAACGGTTCGAACCTGCGTGGTTGTCAGGTGCGCGTCCGTCGGTCGCTTGGTGAATGCTTGTCTCATGAATGGTCCCCATCGTTTCATTGGTTTGGATGGGGGACGATTCTTCTTGTCACATCTCTTTCACGAGATTCATTGATGGACAGGCG
>CALMCS010000050.1 GCA_937862875.1 uncultured Comamonadaceae bacterium | reverse complement strand
AGGTGGCGGCCTTCTTCGACGTTCACCTGGAACAGATTGCGCAGATCGTAGAGCGACGGCGCGGTGAGGCCGAGGTGGCGTTGCTGCTCGACCGAAGCCGGCTCGGTATCGCCCTGCGTGACGATGATGCGGCGCAGGTTGGCGCGGTGTTCGCCGGGCACGTCTTGCCAGACTTTTTCACCCTTGTGATCGCCGAAGTGAACGGTGCGGTTTTCTTCTGCCGGATTCAGAAAAATGCCCCAGCGGTAGTCGCGCATCTTCACATGGCCAAACTGGGCCCAGCCTTGCGGATCCACACTCACCGCCGTGCGCAGGTACACGTCGTGATTGATCGAGCCTTCGGGGCCGACATCGTCCCACCACTTGATGAAATTGGGCTGCCAGCTCTCGAGCGCACGCTGCAAAGTGCGGTCGCCGCTCAGGTCGACGTTGTTGGGAATCTTGACGCTGTAATCGATCGTGCTCATGGTTTTCTACCTCCTGATTGTTTGAGGGTTCACATCAAACGCGGTTGAAATCAAATCCCGCTTTCTGGCCGGAGCCATAAAGCTTGAGAGCTCCTTTTTCGCCCACCGCGTTCGGGCGAATAAAGATCCAGTTCTGCCAGGCAGAAAGGCGGCCAAAAATGCGCGTGGCCATGTTCTCCTTGCCGTTGAAGCGCAGATTGGCTTCGAGGCCGGTGAGTGCGTCGGAAGACATCGCGGCGCGCTCTTCCACGGCGATGCGAATTTCGTCTTCCCAGTCGATGTCGTCGAGCGCTGCAGTCACGAGGCCGAGCTGCATGGCATCGTCGCCAGACAGCGCCTTGCCCACGGCAGCGCGCGCGGCTTCGAGTGGAGCGCTTTCTTCGTAGAAACGGCGTTGCAAACGGCTTTGGTCGTTCACCAGCGGCAACAAGCCAAAGTTGAATTCATCGAGCTGAATCTTGGGCTCGTGATCAACGTCGTCGGGCAACACCAGCATGTAGGCGCGGTCTGCGGCGAAGGCAAACTCGGCAAACATGCCGGCAAAGCACGAGCCCTTTTCGATGATGGCGAACAGCGAACGCGAAGACACGTCGATGCGCGCAAAGGTGCGGCGCAGCAGGCCCAGCGTTTCGCTGACCAGCCAGTGGTCCATGTGGGCAACCATCGTGGCGTCCGATGCGAGAACCGCAGCGGCATCGCCCTGGGTCTTGAGCAACCAGGTGCCGATATCCAGCTCGTTGGTGCGCAGGTGCAGGATCGCGTCGTCGAGCTCGCGGCCCATGGCCAGAGGCCACCAGTTGGCACCGGCTTTTTCGATCGCTTCGACGGTCTTTGGCTGCTCGCCCTGTGGTGCCTTCACCGTGATGGTGGCGGTGCGCTTGCTGCGGTCGATCTCTACGTTCACGTTGGCGTAGCTCAGGCTGTTTTCGCTCAACTCACGCTCGACAGGTGTGAGCTTCACACCCTGTGCATTGGCCGGACGATTGCTTTGCGCGGCCAGCTTTTCTGCGCGCTGCTTGACGGTATCGGCAAACTGCGCAGGCTTGGCAATCGCATCCACCAGACGCCAATCCACGGCACGCTGACCACGCACACCTTCCACACTGGTGCAGAAGATATCGGCCAGATCGTTGCGCACATGGCGCTTGTCGGTCACGCGGGTCAAGCCGCCCGTGCCTGGCAATACGCCAAGCAATGGAACTTCGGGCAGCGAGACGGAAGAAGAACGGTCATCGATGAGCACGATGTCATCGCAGGCCAGCGCCAATTCATAACCACCACCGGCACAGGCACCGTTCACGGCGGCCACAAACTTGAGGCCGTTGTGCTTGGAGCTGTCTTCGATGCCGTTGCGGGTTTCGTTGGTGAACTTGCAGAAGTTCACCTTCCACGAGTGGGTCGACACGCCCAGCATGAAGATGTTCGCGCCGGAACAGAAGATGCGGTCCTTGCCGCTGGTGACCACCACCGTGCGCACGGAGGGGTGCTCGAAGCGGATGCGGTTCAGCGCGTCGTGCAGCTCCACGTCAACGCCCAGGTCATAGCTATTGAGCTTGAGCTTGTAGCCGGGACGAATACCGCCGTCTTCCGCGATGTCGAGCTTCATGCGGGCGGTCTGGCCGTCTACCTCGAAGGACCAATGGCGGTACTTGGAAGGCTCGGTGCGGTAATCAACGATGGGGTTGTTGTGCTGCTGCTGTGTCATCTGCTGCCTCTTCGGATGAAAGATAGTGCATAAAACGAGAGTTCGTAGGCACAATTATGCAGCTTTTGAAAATTAATGCACGTCGATACATGCATTATTTTGCAGTTTTTAGGTAATTCGCGGGTAAGTACCTAGCACTTTCATCCATCAGATCAGCGGACGGTTCACGCTTTCATCACAACCCACCCGTCCTCCACCTATCAGGCGTTCACCAGATTTTTCAGCTTGGAGAGGCTGTGTTCGAGCACGTCCCCACTGGTATTGAGTACGTGGTCCGCCTTGGAGTAGAACTCCCGGCGGCCTTCCAGAATGCGGCGCAGGTCTTCCATTGCCTCGGGGTTGGCGGCCATGGGGCGCGTGTCGCCCTGGGCGATCACACGGCTCATGTGTTCTTCGGGTGCGGCCTGCAGCCAGACGGTGGTGCAGTGCGACAACAGCTCGTTGAACGTGGCGGAGTCCGACACGATGCCGCCCGGCGTGGCGATGACCACGTCGGTATAGATCTGCACCGTTTCCTCGAGCGCACGGCGTTCGTAACGGCGATAGCCGCTCACGCCATACAGGTCGTAGATCTCGCGCACGCTGCAGCCTGCGAGGGCTTCTATTTCTTTATTGAGCTCGATGAAGGGGACACCGCGATCGTCGGCCAGCATGCGCCCGAGCGTGGATTTGCCGGCTCCGCGCAGCCCGATCAGCGCCACGCGGGAATGGCGATGGTGATCGCCGCTGGGTGCCGTTCCCAGTATTTCGCCCGCCGCGAGGCGTACCTGGCGCAGCTCGTTCTCGGCGCGGCCTTCGAGCAGCTCGCGGATCAGCAGCCACTCGGCGCTGGAGGTGGTGACATCTCCCAGCAACTCGGCCATCGAGCATTGCAGTGCCGATGCAATCTGGTGCAACACCATGATCGACACATTGCCCGTGCCGTACTCCAGATTGGCCAGATGGCGCTCGGAGACATCGGCACTGGTGGCCAGGCTGCGGCGCGTCAATCCACGGCGCGCGCGCAAGCGGCGCACGCGCTCGCCCAGAGCCTGCAAAACGAGGTTTTTACTCGGAGCTTCCTGCGGCGCGGTTCCCTCGTCGCTCGCAAAGCCATCGGTGTGCAACTGCTCCATAAATCTTCCTGAAAGAAGGCATGAATGATAGCCACTAGTGGTTAACACCAATCATGCAATATAGTGCTTGACAGTGAATTCTATCCTATCTATCGTCCGATGGCACGCACAATATTGCATGTTTCGCGGATTCAATGACTTTACGCCAAAGATCCCTGAAACCAGGAAAGCACCGAACACGATGACTGATCTTCTTGCGAATTACGTCGGCGGAGGCTGGCAGCACGGCACTGGAAAAGGCAGCGTACTGCTCGATCCCGTCTTGGGAACTGAGCTCGTACGGGTGGACTCCACGGGCATCGATCTGCCAGCCGCCTTTGCACATTCACGCGACGTGGGCGGCGCTGCTTTGCGCGCCATGACCTACGCAGAGCGGGCAAAACTACTGGTCGATGTGGCCGCGGTTCTGCAAGCCAATCGCGATGCGTACTACGAGATCTCCACCGCCAACTCCGGCACGGTGAAGAACGACACCGCCGTGGATGTCGATGGTGCCATCTACACCATTGGTCAGTACGCCAAATGGGGCACATCGCTTGGTAATTTAAGGCATTTGAAAGACGGTGATGCCGTCTCGCTGGCGAAAGATGGCGTGTTCCAGTCGCAGCACATTCAAGTGCCTACGCGCGGTGTGGCGCTGTTCATCAACGCGTTCAACTTCCCCTCCTGGGGCCTGTGGGAAAAGGCTGCACCGGCGCTGCTCTCTGGCGTTCCGGTGATTGTGAAACCAGCCACCGCCACCGCATGGCTCACGCAGCGCATGGTCAAGGACGTGATCGACGCGGGCGTGTTGCCACCGGGCGCTCTGTCGGTCATTTGCGGAAGCTCTGCGGGCTTGATGGACCAGCTCCAGCCCTTTGACGTGGCCTCTTTCACGGGCTCGGCACAGACCGCCGCGATAATCCGTGCGAGCGATGCCGTCACGCGCCACTCGGTGCGCGCCAACATCGAGGCCGACAGCATCAACAGTGCCCTGCTCTTGCCTGGGCACGCAGCAGGCAGCGACGCCGTGAACCTTCTCGTGCGCGAAGTGGTGCGCGAGATGACCGTGAAATCCGGCCAGAAATGCACCGCCATTCGCCGTATTTTTGTACCGCAGGACATCTACGACGACGTGGCGCAAGCCATTGCCGCATCGCTCGCCAAGATCACAGTGGGCAACCCGCGCAACGAGAACGTACGCATGGGCTCGCTCGTGAGCCGCGAACAGTTTGACGGCGTCCAGCAAGGCATCGCGCAATTGCAGCAAGCGGCCCAAACCATGTACGACGGCCGCAGCAATGCGCTGGTCGATGCCGATGCCGCCATCGCCGCCTGCGCCCAGCCCGTGCTGCTGGGCACCAAAGATGCCGATGGCGCGGCGCTGGTGCACGACATGGAAGTCTTCGGCCCGGTGGCCACGCTCATGCCATATCGCAACTTGGAGCATGGCCTTGCATTGGCCCAGCGTGGCCTGGGCTCACTCGTCACGTCGATCTACGGCGAAGATTCCAAGGCCCTGGCCGATGCGGCGATCGACCTTGCGGCCAGCCACGGCCGCGTACATGTGATCACGCCAGACGTCGCCAAAACCCATACCGGCCACGGCAATGTGATGC
>CALMCS010000049.1 GCA_937862875.1 uncultured Comamonadaceae bacterium | reverse complement strand
CGGGCTGATCTTCCAGTGCCTGCTCGATCAGCGGCTGCGCGCGCTGGCAATGTCCGCACCAGGGCGTACTGCACTCGATGACCCGGGCACCCGCCATCTGGTCAACGGCATCACGGGTGGGGGCGGTGGCAAGGTGGCGGTTGGTGTAGGGCATCGTCGTACCTTTGCTTTGTTTTTACTTGATGAACGAGAAAATCAGTTCATTGGCTCCGGGTTCACAGCATGCAGTAAATGCAGGCTATTGAATCAAGCCAATTCAGACATTCCGCGTCAGACCACGCCTTCAAACATCATCACATCGACCGGATCGCCCGCGTGGACGGTGCCGCCGTCATGCGGCAGCACGATCAGGCCGTTGGCGTGCACCATCGAACTCAGCACGCCGGAGCCCTGATTGCCGGTGGTTTGCACTTGCAAAGAGCCGTCGGCCGCCTTGCTGACAATGCCGCGCTGATACTCGGTGCGGCCGGGGCGCTTGCGCAGGGTTTCGGTGCAGGTGGCGCGCAGCAGCGGCGGATCGACCCGCTTGCCACCCATCATCTGAATCAGGGCAGGGCGCACAAAGGCCAGAAACGTCACCATCGTGGCGACGGGATTGCCGGGCAGTCCGAACAGCAGGCAGCGGTTGGCTTGCGATACCAAACCAGGCGAACCAGGCGAACCTGGCGCACCAGGTGCATCACTGCTCTTGTCCAGCAAACCCACGGCCATCGGGCGGCCGGGGCGCATGGCGATGCGCCAGAAGGCGACGTCGCCCAGTCGGTTCATCAACGCGCGGGTGTGATCGGCATCGCCACCACTGACGCCGCCGCTGGTGATGATCGCGTCCGCATCCGCCGCGGCTTTGCGGAACATGGCTTCGAGTTGTTCGGGCTGGTCCGGCACGTTGCCGAAGTCCAGAACCTCCACGCCCAGCTTGGTCAGCAGACCGAACAGGGCAAAGCGATTGCTGTCGTACACAGCGCCTTCGCGCGGCGGCTCGCCGGGTGCCAGAATTTCATCGCCGGTGGAGAAATAAGCCACCCGCAATGGGCGCACCACCTCGACCTGCGCAAGGCCCAGGCTGGCCAACAGACCCAGCGCGGCAGGCGTGATGCGTTCGCCGCTCGCCAGGGCCACGCTGCCCTGCATCAGGTCTTCGCCTGCGCGGCGGCGATTGGCACCGGGGCGCAGCGTGTCGGCGGGAATGTGAATGCGGCCGTCGGCACCGGTGCTGGTCAGTTCGAGTGGCACCACGGTGTTCAGCCCCGCAGGCATCACCGCGCCGGTCATGATGCGCACGCATTGGCCGCTGGCGATGGTGCCGGACCAGGCGTGCCCAGCCAGCGCCGTGGCAATGCACTCGAGCTGCAACGGCTGTCCCGGTTGCAGCGCGGCCCCATCAAAGGCAAAGCCGTCCATCGCGGAGTTGTCGTGCGCCGGTACGCTGATCGGGGAAATCACATCGCCCGCCAGAACGCGACCGAATGCGGCGCGCAAGTCCAGCGTTTCCGTCTCGGTGACGGGTTGAACCAGCTGCGCAAGAAACGCCTGCACGGCATCCACGTGCATGTCTTTGCTGTCGTAGTGCTGGATGCGGGCGGCGATGGAGTTCAAGGAGGTCATGCGGCGGGAAAATTCAATTCGGGGCAGTGGGACAGAGGCCTTGCCATCAGCAGATTGTCGTAGCCGACACCATCGATCAGGATGGAGCGGGGCTGCGTGCCGTAGGTGCGAAAACCGGCACCCTTATACAGCCGTACCGCGCGCTCGCTGCTGGCGGTGACGTTCAGCTGCAGTATTTCGAGACCGGCAATCTGCTCAGCATGGGCGATGCAGGCATTCAATAATTGTCGCGCGATTCCTCGGTGCTCAAAATTGACATCGATCATGACTGCGACGATGCGTGCGATATGGCGCTTGAACTGTGCTTCTTCACGAAAGCAGCCGAGGCTGCCGACCAGTTGCCCCTCGGGCGTGAACGCACCCAGCGTGAACGGGCCGCGACCCGGCTGCGAAAACTGCGCCGCGTAGACCGCAGGGGGCTGCTTGACCGCGTTGGCATAGTCGCTGGCAAAGGCGTGGGGAGTGCGCAGCAGCGAGGTGTCGCGCAGCACCTTGTAGGCAGGCGCATCCTTGGCTTGCAGCACGGCGATGCGGATGGCCTTGAGGTTGACGTTGGCGTTGACGGCTGGTTCGGTCATGGGCGGGTGGTTCCTGGCGCTGTGCGAGGGGATGTCTCCCGCGCGCCGTGCAGCTGCTCCAGTTGTTGGAGATCTTCAGGCGTGTTGGTGTTGGCGAACGCGTGCGGATCGTCCTGCACTTGGTCGAAGGCGACGGTGCAATGGGTCTGTCGGGTCAGCCAGTGCATGACCCGGTGCGAACCCGACGCGAGGTAGTCGGCCAGACTGGCGCGCAGATCGCAGTGCAGCAGGCAGAAGACCGGATGCGAGCGCATTTCGATCGAGCCATCGGCTTCGGTTTGCGGCGCCGTGGCGAAGGCCACTTGGCTGTTGTTTTGCATCGCGGCGGCGGCAAGGCGCTGGACCACATCGGCGGGAAACAGCGGCGAGTCGCAGGGCACGGTCAGCAGCCACTCGGTCTGCATGCGTTCAAGCCCCGTCAACATGCCGGCGAGCGGGCCCGGAAACGCTTCGAGCGAATCGCTCCAGACCGGGACGCCCCAGCCCTCGTAGGTCGGCACATTGCGGTTGGCGCTGATGGCCAGCGGCCCCACTTGAGGCCTCAGCCGTTCCAGCGCCCGTTGCGCGAGGGGCTGGCCGAGAAACGGCTGCAGGCCTTTGTCGACGCCCCCGAAACGGGAGCCTCGACCACCCGCCAGAACCAGTCCGGTGATGCGCTCGCGCGGGATGGATGAATTGGCAGAGATATGGGTTCTCCTGTCACAGTGCCGTAGTCGTATCAGCGGGGGCGCAGCGCGCCGGATCCTTGGTTTCTTGGGCCCTTGGGTCTTTTTATCCGCCGATGTAGCTCATTTCGACGCGCCGTTTGCCTTGGCCGCCGGTATCGGCGGGCAGGGAGCGGCGGATCTCCGAATAGCGATCGGTGCGGCCCTGCCAAATATGGGCGATGGCGGCCTTGATGTCTGCATCGGTCGCGTCGCCGCGCAGCAGGCTGCGCAGGTCGTAGCCCTGTTCGGCGAACAGGCACAGGTAGAGCTGGCCTTCGGTCGACAGCCGCGCGCGGTTGCAATCACCGCAGAACGCATGGGTGACGCTGCTGATCACGCCGACTTCGCCTTGCGACGGGTCGTGCTGGCCGTTGGCGTCGGCATAGCCCCAGCGCTTGGCGGTTTCGCCGAGCGACGTGGCTTCGAGCGGCACCAGCGGGAACTCGCTGTTCAGGAGCGCGATCACATCGTCCGACGGCAAAACCTCGTCCATGCGCCAGCCGTTGGTCGAGCCCACGTCCATGTATTCGATGAAGCGCAACGTGATGCCGGTGCCGCGAAAATGGCGCGCCATCGGCAGAATTTCGTGGTCATTGGTGCCGCGCTTGACGACCATGTTCACCTTGATGTGCTCGAAACCGGCAGCGCGCGCCGCCTCGATTCCGTCCAGCACCTCGGTGACCGGGAAGTCCATGTCGTTCATGCCGCGGAAGATTTCGTCGTTCAGGCTGTCCAGGCTCACCGTCACGCGCGACAGACCGGCATCGCGCAGCGCGCGCGCCTTGCGGGCCAGCAGCGAACCGTTGGTGGTGAGCGTGAGGTCGGGCACCTTGCCATCCAGCGTGCGCAGCGCGGCGAGCTGGGCGATCAATTGTTCGATGTTCTTGCGCAGCAGCGGCTCGCCACCGGTCAGGCGAATCTTGCGCACGCCGAGCTCCAGAAACGGGCGCGCCAGGCGCGTGATTTCCTCGAAGCTGAGCAGGGCGCTGTGCGGCAGATACGGATAGTCCTTGTTGAAGACATCCTTGGGCATGCAGTAGGAGCAGCGGAAATTGCAGCGATCGGTGATGCTGATGCGCAGGTCTCTGAGCGGTCGCTGGTGCGTGTCTACCAAGCGGCCGCCCTCAGCGTGCACCACGCCCTGCGGCACGATGGCCGGCAAGGCGCCGCGGCGCTGGTCGACAAGTGGAATGACGCGTTCAGCCATAGTGGGGATTTTGTTCTTGCGCCAAAAAATGGATTGGCAGTTTTATCGGTGGTGTGGGAATCATGGGCGCTCGCCCGGGCGGCCTGACGATGTCTTCGCCTGGACGAAGCATCGAAGCATCGGAATTTCGAACCATCGAACTATCGGACCACCCGCGAGCGTGCATTTGCCTCGAAGGCAAGCTTCAGGGCAACTATATCTGAACGACTCGCCAGATATACCCGCGCTAACCTTGGTTTTGCTCAGCCGCCGGCTCGGCTGGTGCCGTCTCTGCATTGCGGCGGTAGAACTGCGGGTAGTATTCCTTCACCGCATCGCCGTTGAAATCCCAGCCCGTGCATTGGTTGAGATGGCGCGGCGGTTCGGAGCCGGTCGTGCCAAAGGCGGCCGGCAGCGACTGAAACGCGGCGGTCGCCAGATTGAACAGCAGTTCGCGAATGTGGGTGCAGCCCGTAATCCCACCCAGATTCGTCTGAATGGCCTTGCGCCAGCCGCGGCCCATGCTGCAGCCCACCATGCTCTGGATGCCGCGCAGGGATTCGGGGCAGCCGCCGAGGGGGTGGGAGTCGAGCGAGGCCTCGATCGCCTGCACGACCAGATCGGTGTTCACCGTGACCCGCAGCCACATGTGATGAATCGGCTCGCCGGCAAGGCGCAACTGACCCGGAGCGCGCGAGCGTGGCATGTCGTGCGCTTTGCTGTCGTGCAGCTCGCCCTCGATGTCCCATAGTCCATCCTCCCGTTCGAAACCTTGATAGGTCACTCGGCGAATGTGTTTGGCGGTGCGGGCTACGGGCGGAGACAGGGGCATGTTGGTGAGCTAATTCGTGGCAACGGGGCAGGGAGCGGAGGGCTTCATGGGCTCTTGGCGGGCCATGAGTGCGGCCCGATCCGTCCTGCCTGACCCCTCGAGTCGAGAGGTATTGCGCAAAGGGAAATCTTCGTTCATTGTGCGATAGACACAAAAAACCTGCAGTCACATTGGTTCAAGTCAAAGCAATGCGCTCGGGTGAGCAGCAACAGACATAGCGCCTCCAGGAGACGATTCCATGAGAAATCTGACCACTCAACTGACGCAATACGCGGAATATCACCGCGATCCCCGCAATATCCTCACGCATTTCATTGGCGTGCCCATGATCGTGCTGGCGGTGGTCATTCTGCTGTCGCGCCCGGTCCTGCTGTCGCTGGTCCAGGGCGAATTGCCGATCACCCCGGCGGTCTTGGTCGTCCTGGCGGTCTGCGTGTTCTATGGCCTGCTGGACCTGCGCTATTGCGTCGCCATGGCCCTGGTGCTGGCGGTCATGCTGGCGATCGGGCAGTGGTGTGCGCAGCAGTCGACCGGGTTCTGGATCGCTGCGGGCGTCGGCCTGTTTGTGGTGGGCTGGGTGATCCAATTCATCGGCCATTACTACGAAGGGCGCAAGCCGGCCTTTGTGGATGACGTGATTGGCCTGGCCATCGGCCCGCTGTTCGTGCTCGCCGAAATGGGTTTTTCGCTGGGTCTGCGCCGCGAGGTGCAACACGCGATCGAAGAGCGCGCAGGCCCGGTGCGCCGGCGCGAAAGTGGCGCAGTTTCCTGATCGATCACGCTGCCTTTTCGGGGCGAAAGCTGGGTGCAAGGGGCTTGGCTTTAAAATCAATGGTTTCCCGCACAACGCTGACGCAAGTCGCGGAGGGTGCGGGCGAATCCTCCAATCACTTCAAACCCTGTTGAGACCATGTCCCTGAACAACGTTCCTGCTGGAAAAAATCTTCCCGAATCCTTCAACGTCGTGATCGAAATCCCGATGGAATCCGATCCGATCAAGTATGAAGTGGACAAGGAATCCGGCTGCATCTTCGTCGACCGTTTCATGACGGCCGCCATGTTCTACCCAGCCAACTACGGCTACGTGCCACAAACCCTGTCGGGCGACGGCGACCCAGTGGACGTGCTGGTCATGACCCCTTACAAGCTGCCCCCAGGCGTGGTGGTTCCTTGCCGTGCACTCGGTATCCTGAAGATGGAAGACGAAGCCGGCATGGACGGCAAGGTGCTGGCCGTGCCAACCGCCAAGATCCTCAAGGAATACGCCAACATCAAGACTCTGGGCGACATTCCTGAGATCAAGCTGAAGGCGATCGAGCATTTCTTCGCTCACTACAAGGACCTGGAAGAAGGCAAGTGGGTCAAGATCCTGGGCTGGGGCGGCATGGACGAAGCCCACAAGGAACTCACCGACGGCGTAGCCAACTTCGCCAAGACCAAGAAGGACTGATTGAACCTTGAGCGTTCAAACCGGTTCAACAACGATCTTCACTGATTTCTGGGTGCTTCGATGTACCCAGTGACGAACTGGTTGGACGTGCTTGGTTTGAGAGTCTTCGTATTGCGGTGACGAGAATAGGAGAATAGGACCCTATCTCGTCATTCTGCCCACCCACTCAAGAGCGCTGCTCGCTGCATTGGTGGGGTTTGAACACCCAATACAGAATACAGAAAACGAAATATTGAAATGCCCACTCGTGGAATGCGAGTGGGCATTTTTCGTTGTGGGTGTTCCGATCGTTTTGTGAGACCTATTCACTATTTTGCTTGCATAGCTAGTAACATCAGGTTGCCGATCTGGCGTACCAATGCCTCTGCACAGAGGATCTTGCCCATGCTGCCCACCTCGTCCCTGCGTTCCACTTCTTCGCGTCGCGCATCCCAAGCGCCGAGTGTGCCTACGTCCAAGTATCTGACGTTCAGGCTGGGCGAGGAGGAGTACGGCATCGACATTCTGTGTGTGCAGGAAATCCGCTCCTACGAACCTCCGACGCGCATGGCCTATGCGCCCGACTTCGTCAAAGGAGTGGTGCACCTGCGCGGGGTGATGGTGCCGATCGTCGATCTGCGCATGAAGCTCGCCTGTTCCGAGGTGACCTACAACGAGTTCACCGTCGTCATCGTGCTCAACGTGGAGGGCATGCTGCTCGGCGCGGTGGTGGATGCGGTGGCCGATGTGGTCGCGCTCGAGGATGCCTCGATCAAGCCCGCTCCGCGCTTTCAGGGCCCGGTGGACGCGGCCTATGTGCGCGGCATTGCCACGGTGGACGGGCGGATGCTGATCGTGGTCGACATCGCGGCCTTGCTGAGTCCTGCGGAGATGGGGTTGCTGCAGGAAGCCCAGAGCACCGCACTGGCCAAATAAGTCGACCGTCAGTTAGTTAGTCAATCAGTCAGTCATTCAGTAGCAAAGCGCAGGGTTGCGCGCCTTGCGTGCTGCCCCATCACTTGGGGTGGCGAAACGGGCTGCGCTCCTGCAGGTCGCCCAGATACTGCGAAATCCCGTCGCCCTCACGCTCCAGAAAGCGCTCGACCGCCTCGGCAAAGCCGGGGTGCGCCAGCCAATGCGCGCTGTTGGCCTGAATCGGCAGCAGCGCCCGGGCCATTTTGTGCTCACCCTGAGCACCCCCTTCAAACCGCGCCACGCCATTGGCGATGCACCACTCGAGGGGCTGGTAGTAGCAGGCCTCGAAATGCAGGCAATCGACCCTTTCCAACGCACCCCAATAGCGTCCATAGGCGATGGCCGGCAGATTTCTGTCGGCATCGCGAGGGCGCAGGGCGATCAGGCTCGAACCGATGGGGTGGCCATCGCGCTCGGCGATGAACAGCACCCAGTTGGCGGCCATGTCGCGCTGCATGAGCTCAAAAAACTCGCGCGTGAGATAGGGCGAGTTGCCGTGTTCCAGATAGGTGCGCTCGTAGCAGGCGTAGAAGAATTCCCAATCCGCCGTACTGATCTGCGCACCTTCGAGCACACGAAAGCGGACCCCCGCTTCGCGCACGCGCTTGCGCTCCTGTCGGATTTTCTTGCGCTTCTCCTGATTGAGCGACGCCAGACACTGGTCGAAATCGGCAAACGCCGCGCCCGTCTCCGGATGCTGGTTCTGCCAGTGAAACTGCACCGTATGGCGCAGCATCAGCCCGGCGTTGCGCGCGGCCTGCACGTCGTCCTCTTCGCCAAACAGCATGTGCACCGAAGACAGCCCGGCATCGCCCGCCCAGGCGATCAGCGCCTGCAGCATGGCATCGCGCAAGGTCGCGTTCTGCGCCAGCAAGCGGTTGCCCGGAACGGGAGTGAACGGCACGGCCAGCACGCCCTTGGGGTAGTAGGGCAGGCCATGGCGCTGGTAGGCATCGGCCCAGGCCCAGTCGAACACGTACTCACCATAGGAGTGATTCTTGATATACAGCACGCACGCCGCCAGCAGTTCATTGGCGGGGCTGGATGGGAGGCTCGAGGGATGATCGTCAACATCGCTGCGCAGCGTCAGAAAAACCGGACTCCAGCCGGTTTCGGTAGTGGCGCTGCCACTGGCCTCCAGGGCCAGCAGATACGCATGGCGCATGAAGGGCGTGGGATTGGTTTGCGACTCGAGCAGCGCATCCCACGCTGCGGCATCGACCTTGGTAGCGCTGTCGTGCAGCTCCAGTGTGAGCGGTGGTCGGTCGGCGGCAGCGCGGTCACTCTCACTATCGCTGTTGCTGTTGCTGTTGGCAGAAAGGGATGATGGATGGCGACGGTTTGGCAAGGGACGAGAGGCTGAAAGTAGACGGTTGATCCAACGATCATGGCGCAAATCGGTGGCCGTGAATGCGTAAGGGAAATGGGCAGAGCGGCTCCATGCGCTCCCACGCTGCTTAAAAATTCAGCGCTGTCAAAAATAAGTCATTGAATCAACGACTTGCGAACCACATACAAATTAGCCCTCAACATATCCACAGCACTGTCCCTGTTTTGTGGGGAAAACTCTCGGCGCGGCGTATGCCGCAGTGAAAGTTGCTGACTTCAGGGGTCGAAAAGGGCGAATTCCGCCGGTTTGGACGGGATTGCCCAAAAACTGAGCAGATCTGAAAAGTCCTTGTATATCAACGGGTTGGGGGCTACATACACAGTAACCCTCAAGTTGTACACAGCACTGTGCATCGATTGTGGGGAAAACTTATGGCCGAGGAATCGTTGAGCCGAGCGGATGGATGCGCGTTGGCTGCCTTGGGTCACACCGCGTGCGTAGCGGGTGTTTTCCTGCAGCCATCCATGAGCGCTACTACTACTACTCCAGCGGACAGCCAGTTCCCATCTGCGCCAAGGAACTTCTCCGGTCGCCGTAACCATCCCACTGGCTTTAACGTCCCTCCCATTGGCTGCCTCGAATAATCGCTGAAGAGAATGCGCGATTTCTGAACGGGGTTATTCCGTGCGCATTGGAAATACTTTGCGACTTTGTATTTCAAATTGTTTTTGAAACTGTCAACGGAAAAGCGTGCTTTGTGCACTCCCGCTTCAAGAGAAAGACTCACAAATCGATTCGTGCCCAATGGCCAATGCCGCTGGCAGTCCCATTTCAATCCGATTCGGGGTCAAAGAAGCTGTCACAAAACCCCAATCTCCGTCGTTTAGGCTGAGGTTGATTTGAAAAAATGCTGAGCTATTATTTGCAGTGAGTCGATAAATTTACCAAATGATTCGCTTGGTAGATAGTTACAGAACACGGGAGATAGTTCGGCAATGTCCAATCGCACCTTCACAGCACACAGCACGCTCGGCGACGAACTGGAGTTCCGTTCGCTCGAGGGCAGCGAGCAGATTTCCCGCCTGTTTGAGTACCGCGTGCGATTGCTCAGCAAGGACTCATCGATCTCCGCCAAATCGCTGCTTGGCAAGGACATGACGGTCGAGATCGACCTCACCACAGAGATCGACGGCGGTGACAAACGCTACCTCTCAGGCCAGATCACGCAATTCACGTACGTCGGACGCGACGGGAACTTCAGCCTGTTCGAGGCCATACTGCGCCCCTGGCTCTGGCACGCCACCCGCCGTTCCGACTTCAAGATCTTCCAGTTCAAGAAGGTGCCGGACATCATCAAAGAGGTGCTCGGCCCCTACGGCTTCGTGATCGAAGACCGACTGACCGGCACCTACCGCACCTGGGACTACATGGTCCAGTACGGAGAAACCGACTTCAACTTCGTCTCCCGTCTGATGGAGTTGGAGGGCGCCTACTACTACTTCGAGCACGAAAACGGCAGCCACAAATTAGTCCTGGGCGACGACATCGGCTCCCACGGCCCAGTGCTTACAGGACCCACGACCATCCCGTTCTACTCGGGCGACCGTGCCGCCCACGTTCACGACCAGGACTTCATCGACGGCTGGACCTTTGCCGAAGACATCGCCAGTGGCCACTTCGCCGCCGACGACTACGACTTTGAAAAACCCAGAGCGTATCTGGAAACCAAGCAACAACAACCCGCAGGCCACACCGAAGACAGCCGCGAACTCTACGACTGGCCCGGCGGCTACACCGACGTCAACGACGGAGAAAACTACGCCCGAGTCCGCATAGAACAACAAAAAGCCGAACGCGAAGTAGCGCAAGGCGAGGGCAACACCCGCAACATCGCACCGGGCTACCTCTTCACACTCAGCAAGTACACGCGCAGCGATCAGAACAAGGAATACCTGATCGAATCCGCCTACTACCGCTTCGAAGAAAACGTCCGCAGAAGCGACGGCGGCGGCGGATCGGGCGGATCCAATCGCGGCGGCCTGGACAGCCCGACGAGCTACAGAATCAGCTTCACGGTAGTCCCCAAAGCCACGGCCTACCGCAGCCAACGCGTGAC
>CALMCS010000048.1 GCA_937862875.1 uncultured Comamonadaceae bacterium | reverse complement strand
ACCCCAAGGTGCTGTCCGAAATCATGCGCCGCAGCTCGGGCGGCAACTGGGCGCTCGAGGTCTACAACCCCTGCCCCGGCGTGCAGGAAAACTCGGCCGCCACGCGTGGCTACACCGGCGGCTTTGGCACCGACCTGATGCTCAAGGATCTGGGCCTGTCGCAGGAGAATGCCATGCACGTGAAGGCCAGCACGCCATTGGGCGGCATGGCGCGTGCGATCTATGCGGCGCACAGCATCGCGGGCCATGGTCCGGAAGATTTTTCCAGCGTCATCAAGATGCTGCAGAAGAAGGCGTAATACGGGAAAGAGCCTCCACATAAATTTGGTCAATTTATGGAAATCGACGATAGTGGCCGTCGTCGATTCAACAGGGAGGCCACCATGAAAAAACGCGAACTACTTCGATTCGCCGTGCAAGGAACCGCTGCCGGACTGGCAGCGGGAATGTCGCTACAGGCGCACGCCCAGTACGCACCCGCCTCGGTCTCCGGGACCGTGCTGCTTACCGTGAGCGGCTTGATCGGGCCCGGCAACCGAGGCCCGATCGATCCCAAGCTGGATGTCTTCATGCTGAGGCATCAGGTGAAGTTTCAAACCGCACATGCGTTTGACTTCGCCGCCTTGAGTGCCCTGCCCGCAAAGACCATCAAACCCACGCTCGAATACGACGCCAAGCCGCACACGCTCAAGGGCCCATTGCTGGTCGATGTGCTCAAGGCGACGGGGGTGAAGGTCGACAGCCTCCAGACCTATCTGCTGCGCGGAATTGACGGCTACGCCGTGGGATTGCCGGCGCAGGACGCCATCGATCACCAATTCATCGTGGCGACGCATATCGACGATGCGCCACTGGCGATCGGCGGATTGGGTCCGCTGTGGGTGGTCTATGACGCGGATCGCGTTCCAGCCAACGCCTCCAAGACGCTCAAGGAGCGCTTCACGCTGTGCCCCTGGGGCACGTACCACATAGAGGTGCAGGCAGGCTGAGGACTCAGGTCTACATCCCGGGGAGACGATGGATTCGTCTCATCGACCTACAAGCTTTCATCCACAAGGGCTTTACGCTGGGCGCGTACTATCTATCACCGAGCGCCAACCCATAGCGCTTCGTGCTGACTGATCTCTGTCACAAACAGGAACGCGAAATGACCACTAAATCCCGAGCCAAATCCACCAGCCAACAGCTGGTGGAATTGAGCACCGCTGCGCCACAAGTCATGGCGCATCGCTTCGCGCGCATGGCCATGTCATCCTCCAACCCTTCGGCACGCGATCGCAAGGAATTCTCGGGAATGGTGGCTGAAAAACAGATCGCCTTCACCCAGTCCTGGTGGACGCTGTGTCTTGAAATGAGCAAGGCGCAGCAGGCGATGTTCGTCTCCATGTTTCAGGGTCCTGCCGCCATGAGCAAGCAGTTTGCGATGCTTCCCAATCGCATGGAAAAGGCGACGTCGCGCGCCGTGGCACCGATTCACCGCAAAGCCGTTCAAAACGCCAAGCGGCTGTCGCACACTCCGCTGCGTTGATCGCGCGGCGGGCCGGCACATAGTACGGTCTCCGCCTCGGTAGGCAGCGAGAACGCGGCAGATAAGCGAAAATGATGCTTTGGCTGGCCCAAATGCTGCATTGACCTCGTCGATGCAGCGGAGCCAGCGTCTCATTTCAGAACGCATCAAATCATGTCACTCCCACCAAATCGCCAACGCAGCACCCGTCTTCGCAAAAAAATGCACATCGCTGAATTCCAGGAATTCGGCTTCGAATACGAAGTGCAGTTCAAGAAAGACCTGTCCCCCGCCGAACAGGAAGCATGGATGGAGCAGTTCCTGACCGCTGCAGTTCTGCCGCGCGGCTTGGCGCTGGGTGGCTGGGTGCGTGAAGGTTTCATCACCGCTCACCCAAGCGGCTCTGCGACCGAAGACGACCGCAAGGCCGTTGAGGATTGGCTGACCAAGAACGTCCCCGATGCGACGATTCGCGTGAGCGAACTCAAGGACGCCTGGTACGTTCAGGACTGATCCTTCGACTGGATCGTCCGCGCGCATTGACCGTCGTCAACCCTGTGACCACGGAAATGCGCGCTTGGCTGACGCTGGAGCGCGCAGTCTGCAGTGACACTGTATCTTTCTCTCCTTACTGAAAGAACAGGACTGCACATGAAGAAAATCATTCGATTCGCTCCCCTCGCGTTGGCCGCCGCCTTGTCATTGGGCAGCGTGGCTGTGATGGCCAAGTCGCCCGCCCAGTGGCAGGCCATCGTGTCGCAATCCAAGGTCAGCCTGGATCAGGCCATGGAAAAGGCCGCGCAAGCTGTGGCCGGCAAGGTGATCGACATCGAGCTGGAGACCGGCGACGGCACGGCACCCCGCTATGAAGCGGATGTAGTCACTCCCGCGGGCCAGCGCGTCGTGGTCTGGGTGAATGCCACCACCGGCGACGCCGCCGAGCACAAGCAAAAAGGCAAGGCCAAGAGTAAAGACATCAAGCACATGAGCGATGCGAAGATCACCATCGCTCAGGCCGTGGAAGCCGCGCTCAAGAGCACCAGCGGAACCGCTATCGCCGCTGAACTGGACTCGAATTGGGGCAAGGCCTCGTACGACGTCAAGGTGTTGCAGGCCGACGGTACCGTGATGAAGGTCAAGATCGACGCGGTCGACAGCTCCGTCATCCGCACCAAAAAAGACAAGTGATCGTTGACGACGCAGGACATGCGTGAGTCGATGTGACATTTGGCGACGCACCTGAGCGCTGAATTCCGATCGCACGCGTCAGTCGGTCCATGTGCGGCGACAATGCGGTGGAACTGTTTCGACGACACCGCACCCACTCGCGTTATCACCGCCCATGACCGAATCGCTGACCTGGCTTGATCCCGAAGACCCCTTCCCTCCTGTCGAGAACAGTTGGGACCAAGACTCGGCAGCACCCGGCTTGCTGGCCGCCGGCGCCACGCTCGAGGTCTGGCGCTTGAAGGCCGCGTATGCCAACGGCATTTTTCCGTGGTTCAGCCAGGGCCAACCCAATCTCTGGTGGAGTCCCGATCCGCGCATGGTGCTGCATGTCGACGAGTTCAAGCTGCACCGGTCGCTGCGCAAGACCATTCAGCGTTTTCGCACGCTGCCGTCCTGCGAGGTGCGCATCGACAGCGACTTCGGCGCGGTCATCAACGCCTGCTCGCAGTCCCCACGGTCCGGCCAGAATGGTACGTGGATCGTGCCGTCCATGATCAAGGCCTACAAGGCCCTGCACCGGGCCGGCACCGCGCATAGTATCGAGACCTGGGTCGACGGACAACTCGTCGGTGGTCTGTACTGCATCGGCATTGGCCACGCGGTGTTTGGTGAGTCCATGTTTGCCCGCGCAACCGACGCCTCCAAGATCGCGCTGGCCGCGCTGGTGGGGCTGTGCCGCGCGCAGGGCGTGACGATGATCGACTGCCAGCAGAACACCGCACATCTCGCGTCGCTGGGCGCTCGAGAGATTTCGCGCGCGGAATTCCTGCAGACAGTGATGAAAACCCGCGAGGCCGATGAGCTGGATTGGAGTTTTAAGCCCGTATACTGGGATTCATTGCTGTCTTCGTCCTCTACCGCGTGACACAGTTAAACGACCTTCCACTGCAATCACTGCAGTTCTACGCCACGGCACCCTATACCTGCAGTTATCTGTCCGGGCGATTGGCGCGTTCCCAAGTGGCAACGCCCAGCCATCTGATTCAGAACAGCGTGTATTCGGACTTGGTCGCGCGCGGCTTCCGCCGCAGCGGCATGTTCACCTATCGACCGTATTGCGATGGCTGTCAGGCCTGCATTCCGCTGCGGGTGCTGGTCAACGAATTCAAACCCGACCGCAGCCAGCGCCGTGCCTTCAATCAACACGCCGGCTTGCAGGCCCGCGTCCTGCGGCTGTGCTATCTGCCCGAGCATTACCAGCTCTATCTGCGCTACCAGAACGCACGCCACTCCGGCGGCGGCATGGACCACGACAGCATCGATCAATACACCCAGTTTCTGCTGCAAAGCCGCGTGAACTCTCGGCTCGTGGAGTTTCGCGAGACCAATGAAGACGGCAGTCCCGGCCTGCTCAAGATGGTGTCGATTCTCGATGTACTGGACGACGGGATCTCGGCCGTCTACACGTTCTACGAGCCCGAAGACAAGTGCAACTACGGCACCTACAACGTGCAATGGCAGATCCAACAGGCGCGCTCGCTGGGCCTGCCGTATGTGTATCTCGGCTACTGGATCCAGCAAAGCCCGAAGATGAACTACAAGGCCCGCTTTCTGCCGCATGAATTGCTGACCGAAGGGCAATGGGAACGTAAAGACCGCTGAGCCATTGAACCTGCGTCGCGGACGCCTCACCGACAACGACAACCAGGCCGTAAACGTTGGATAGGCGAAAAAATGGCCACCCAGCGTATTCCATGGATTGCAAACAAATAGAGCCTAGAAGCTAAAAACTATCAATGAACGTGTGTTTTTGAAAAATCCAACTAAGATGCAGCTATTCGCGGCCTCGCAACACGGATTGGAATCACTGATGAACACGACATTGCGCTCTCTTTTCGGTACCCCGACTGGCAAAGTTTCCATCGGCACCATGCTGATAGTGTTGTGCAGCGTCTTTCAACCCGGATTGGCTGCGGCAGCCGCGGGCGTTAGTCCCGACATCAATACTCCGATCTCGGCCACTGCCAGCAGTGTTCATCTCACC
>CALMCS010000047.1 GCA_937862875.1 uncultured Comamonadaceae bacterium | reverse complement strand
AGAACAGCTCGATTTCGCCGTGCGTGATCTTGGGCTTGAGGTCGCCCTGGAAGACCAGTTCGTCGTAGAAACGGACCTGGTTGCGTCCATTGGCCTTGGCGAAATACAGGGCCTGATCGGCGCGGCCGAGAATTTCCACCGGCGCGCCGTCGTGTGTCGACGTGAAGCCGACGCTGACCGAGATGCCGCCGATCTGCGGGAACATGTGTTCCTCGACGGTGGCGCGGAAGCGCTCGAACACATGCGCGGCTTGCTCGAGCGTCGTGGACCGGAGCAGGATCACAAACTCTTCGCCGCCGAATCGGAACACCCGGTCCTGCGCACGAAATGACGAGCGCAACAGATTCGCGACCAGAATCAGCACCTCGTCGCCGTACAGATGACCGTAGTCGTCGTTGACCTGTTTGAAGTGGTCGATATCGACAACGGCCAGCCATTGCTGCGGCACGTCGTCCATGATTTCCAGCCCGCCCAACTGGGACGGTGTGGGCGCCGCATTGCGCACGAACTGTTCTTCAAACGTCTTGCGATTGAGCAGGCCCGTCAAGGCATCGCGCTCGCTGTAGTCGAGCAGGCTTTGATAATTTTGATAGACCTGAAACACGCCCATGATCACGTCGCGCTGGCGGCGGGTGAACGGTCTGGGTTGGGTGATTTCGAGGCAGGCGTGGGCCTTTTCGTTGATCCACACCGGCAGCCAGAGCGTGTGGCTCGCAATGCTCGAGCGCATGGCGCTCAGGCAATGGGTTTCGATGCACTTGGCGAGCTCGGGCATGTTCTCGAGCGCGCCACGTGCGGGGTCGGAGGGGGCATCGCATTCGGATGAGATGACCTCGCCGTGCTGGCTCCAGCTGCGCGGGCGGATCATGACATGCGTTTCCGCGAAGAAAAACTCCAGCGCCCGCACCTCCATGGACTTGCCCAGTTGCAGCAGTGTGGTGAGAACCGAAACCTCAAGACGCAGATGGTCCCGGTGTCCGGTCATTTCCACGAGATGTTGAAGAATCGGTGTCATTTCTGACTGCTCTTGAGGCTGCATGGAGTTTTGGCTTTAACGCCTCTTGAAGACGAGATCCCACACGCCGTGGCCAAGTCGCAAACCGCGGTTTTCGAACTTGGTGAGGGGGCGGTAGGCGGGTTGCGGCGCATAGTTGGGCGCCGTGTTGATCAACAATGCTTCGGCCGACAGCACTTCCAGAATCTGCTCTGCGTAGGGCTCCCAATCGGTGGCGCAGTGGATGTAGCCACCGGGCTTCAGGCGCGACACGAGCTTGGCGATCAGCGGTGCCTGAATCAGGCGACGCTTGTTGTGGCGCTTCTTGTGCCACGGGTCCGGGAAGAAGATGTGCACGCCATCGAGCGAGCCTTCGGTCAGCATGTGATCGATGACTTCGACCGCATCGTGTTGAAGGATGCGGATGTTCTCGATGTTGCCTTCGCCCACGCGCTTGAGCAGTGCGCCCACGCCGGGTTCGTGCACTTCGCAGCACAGAAAGTTGTCTTCGGGACGCACCTGCGCAATGTGCGCGGTGGCGTCGCCCATGCCGAAGCCGATTTCGAGAATCAGCGGGGCGGTGCGTTCGAACGCGGCGGCGGCATCGAGTGGCTGGGGGGCGTAATCGAGGATGAAACGCGGGCCCAGGGTTTCGAGCGCTTTGGCCTGACCGGTGGTCACACGGCCGGTGCGCAGCACATAGCTTTTGATCGCTTTGGGATGTGCGACGCCAGCCGGCGCAGCGCCAGACTCGGGCGTGGTTGCCGCAGTTTCAGGGGGGATAGGAAAAATAGTAACTGTCACAGGGGTAGATTGTAATTTCTTAATCGATTGGATGTGTCCAGGCACGAATCCAGTATGCAAGTGCATCAGGCACTTGACCTTGCCGCAAATGTGCGGGTACAGGCAGGCCAAGTGCCTCGGCCGCATCACACAATGCGAGCAAGGGTTGCAGGATATCGATGGCCGGAGCGCCGTGTTGCTTGGAGAGCTTTTCCCCGCTGGCATCGCGTATCAACGGCGTATGCAGGTAGTGCGGAGTGGGCCATCCCAACGCGGCCTGGAGCAGGATCTGACGCGGCGTATTGTCGGCCAAATCTTCGCCTCGCACGATGTGGGTGATTCCTTGGGCCGCATCATCGGCCACCACGGCGAGTTGATACGCCCAAATTCCGTCTGCGCGGCGCAACACAAAATCACCGACTTGCGCGGCCACGTTCTGGCTTTGAACGCCCATGCGCCGGTCGGTCCAGCGCACGCCCTGCGGTGTGCAGTTGGGGCGTGCAACGGTGGCTGCGGCATTCAAAGGGTCGATGGGCAGATTGGCCTGAAAGGCGGTGGTGTTGAAACGCCAGGCGCGTGCGGGCTTGCCGTGCAGGCCGTCTCGGCAGGTGCCGGGGTAGACATGCTCGGTGTGCCGTTGGTGCGCGTGGCCCGTCGATGCGATGGCTTGCTCGATGTCGCGGCGCGTGCAGCCGCAGGGGTAGGCCCAATGCGGCGCGGTCGGGTTGCTGGTGTCCATCAATTGGGCAAGGGCC
>CALMCS010000046.1 GCA_937862875.1 uncultured Comamonadaceae bacterium | reverse complement strand
CCATCCCGACGGAAATAGAATCTCACACCATGAACATCACCAAAGACACCGCTGTCACGCTGAATTACAAGCTCTCGGACGAAACCGGCAAACCGTTGGATTCGGGCGATGTGGCGTATCTGCATGGCGGCTACGAGAACATTTTCCCCAAGGTCGAGGCCGCGCTGGAAGGGCAGACCACGGGTTTTACAACCACCGTTGATCTGGCCGTGGCGGATGCCTTTGGCGAGCGCGACGAGGCGCTGGTGCGCGTGATTCCGAAGAGCGAATTCCCACCGGGAGTGAAGGTCGGTGGCCAGCTCCAAGGTCCGGATGCGGATGGGAAGCCTACGGTTTTCAATGTGGCGAAGATCAAGGGTGCGGAAGTGCATCTGGATGGCAACCACCCGCTGGCTGGCAAGGCGCTGCGTTTCACCGCCAAGGTCACCGACGTGCGTGCCGCTACGGAAGAAGAGATTGCGCACAAGCATGTGCACGGCGGTCACGGTCACCACCATTGATCGGATGGCTTGAGTGAGGCAAAAGAAAAGCGGCGTGAGCCGCTTTTCTTTTGGGGTTGTGGATCCTTATCTGCGGCGCAGTTTCCAGCCGGCCAGCAAGGTGACGGCCAGGGCCAGCAGCGCCAGCATCCAGCGTGCATCGATCGGGACCGGGGTGGAGCCTTCTTGTACGACCTGATCGATCACCGTCAGCGAACTGTTGTCGACGTTGTTGTCCGGGAACGGGTCTGCCGAGTCGGTGCCCGTGGTCGTGATCAAGATGACGCTTCCCGTCACCTTCGGGGTGAAGCTCGTGACGCAGGTGATGGTGCCGCCCACCGGCAGGGATGCGACCGGTACCTTGGGCGTGCAGACGGTCACTGCGTCAGCCGGGCCGCCGGTGACGGCGCAGGTGACATTCAGTGCGCTGTTCGGGCCGGCATTCGTGCAGGTGGTGGTGATCTCGACGGGGGTACCCACAGGGACTTCCTGGGTGGTCGCGCCGGTGGCCTGCATGTCGGCGGCAGCGATCGGGGTGATCACGGTGCAGCTGCTGCAGTCTCCGTTGTCGCTGCTTACCTCGTTGGCGATGGCCGTGGCGTCTCCCAACTGTTCCACGGTCACCGTGAAGTTCACGGTTTTGGGGGTCTGGTCGGGCAGCGGTACGACCTGGGTGCAGGTGCTTGCGGCCGCGGCACAGGTGGAGGGGTTACCCCAGCCTTCCGTTGCAGCATTGCCCGAGTAGGTGGTGCCCGCGGGTACGGTTTCGGTCAATGTGGTGCTGCCCGGGCCGCCGCTGTTCGTGACGGTGATGGCGTAGGTCAGTTGATGACCGGGTTGCGCGCGGTAGTTCGCCGGTACGGGTTGGCCGTTGACCAGACGGAGCTTCTTGATGGTGTTGATGGCCGAGGGCGCGTTGACCTGCAGCGTGGCCGAGGCTTCCACCAGATTGCTGGCGCCCTCCAGACTGGAGACGTTGTTCGCCGGGATGGTGTTCAGATGCGGGCCGACCTCGGAGGAGGTCACCTGCCATGCCATGAAGCATTGCGTGCCGCCCTTGATCGCGCCGCGGGTGAGCGTGATGGCGGTTTGGTCCGCAGATGCACTCAGCGTGCCGCCGCAGTTGGTGTAGCTTTCCGTGTCGTAGGTGAATACGTTAGGGGGCAGTACGTCCTTGATTTTCACCTCGGTCAGCCACGAAGCGGATGCCGTGTTGTCAATGACGATGTAGAGCACACTGACGCCGCCCACCGGGATGGTCGTGGGATTGAAGTATTTTCGGATGGAGACTGCGGGAGCGGGGGTGACGTCGGTCTTCGCGCTGGCGCAGCTGTACTTGGTTTGGGTGCAGTTGCTGCCAGGCGTGCCCGGGGTGGTCGAGCCCTGGGGGTCGGTCGACACATAGTTGGTGACCGAGCCGGGGGTGTCGGCGCGGGTACGAATGGTGAAGCTCGCCGATCCGCCTGGGGGAATGGAGGCGGGCAGGGTGCAGGTGAGCAGTGCGCCTCCCGCGCTGGGCATGGGAGTGCAAGTGGCACCGAGGATCGACATCGCCGTCATGTTGGCGGGCATTTGCTCCGCGACCACGGGTGTGGCGAGTGACTGATCGCGGCCATTGGTGACGGTGATCGTGTAGTTGAACAACTGCCCTGCCACGACGGTGTCGGGTCCGGTCTTGGCCACGCTCACCAGGCCTTGCTTGGTGGTGGTGACCGAGCTGGAATTGTTGCTGACGTCCAGATCGTTCACCGTGATGGTCGCGGTGTTGGTGATGCTGACGGCCGTGGTGGTGGGCTTCACGGTGAAGGTATAGGTGAGATAGTCGCCCGAGCTGGGCGCTACCTTGGGGTCGGGGCTGGCATTGACGGGCAGGTTGCCGGTCGCCATCACATAGGCCTTGCCGGTGTTCGAGAAGCCCCCGCAGGTCGCCGCACCAGAAGGCGTGCAGACGGGAGCGCCGACGATGTCGACATTGGCCGGAAGCGTATCGGCAACGGTGGCCGCGCTGGTGGCGACGGGCCCTTGGTTCCAGACCTTGATGGTGTAGTTGAAGGGAACGGTGCTGCCGTCGGGGTTGGCGGTGAAGGTCGCCGGGCCGGTCTTTTGCACGCCCAGATCGGTCTGCAGGTTGACGCAGCTTGCGTACGACGCGGACTGCGACGGGTCGAGCAGACTCTCGGCCGGTACGGTGGCGAACGCGCCGTTGTCCTGCTTCCAGCGCATGCGCAGGAAATTCTTGCCGCCGCGATTGTTCCAGTACACGCGCATCACATAGCAGGCACCGGCCTGCGGGACAACGAAGTTGCCCGGCACGGTTTCGTAGGAGCCGTCTCCGCCGGTATAGGCGGCGAGGCTGCCGACCGGCACGTTGTAGTCGAAGTTGCGGTAGTTGCCTGCGTTGGTGGACGAGTAGTTGGTGGAGAAGTCGATCTCCAGCTCGTCATCGTGCGCGGCCTGAAAGGTGTAGGTGCCTGCGGCGGGGAATTTCACCAGCGCGTAGATGCGCCGGCCCTGAATTTGGTTGACGCAGGACGCTGCGGCCAGACCGTCTGCGGCCTCGGTGTTGCACAGCTGGTAACTGGTCTGCAGCCAGTCGATGTTGGCGTCACTGCCGCTGGAGGCGATGTTGCTGGGGTTCGCCGTGGCGAAATTGATCAGGTTGGTCAACCCCGTATGCGCGCCGTTGTCGTTGATGTAGTTGGGCGCCTGCGCGGCCCCCGACACCCGCAGACTGCCGCGGTAGTTGTCGAACAGCACGGTGGCCGATGCGAACTGTGAAAGTGTCGCCAGGGTGATGCCTGCGAGCAGCGCGGCGGCTTTGGTGCGGCTGCATCGTGGCGAGGAAGGCGCGTCCCGTGGTGCGAGAACGGTGGGGGGCACGGAGGCATGAAAAGAAGCCATAAATCACTCGTTCGCAATGGAGTCGAATGCTCGGCCGACACCCTATTGAACGTTCAGTGGGTACTGGCGCGAGCGGCAGATCCAAGTTGAAAAACGCTGCGAGCCATGGACCTGGTCAGTGCCGCAAGCGGAACTGAGAAACCGGGTTTTCCAAGCTCTTACAAGGTTTTTCAATCTTGTTTTAAAAATGATCTACCAAATCCAATTGGCTATCAATGAGCCGATTCAATGGCGTCTATGCATGGATGACAGGGACTACAGGAGGGATCGCGCGCGCATCAGCGGCGTCTTGCATGCGATAGAGGCGGTGTCCGACATGCAGCGTTCAACGTGGTTCACAAAGTTGTCGTTTTCAGCGCTGGCGCAGCAAGGCACGGCGCAACAAGCGCGAGGCCCGATCGCGAATCTGGAACGGACTGTGGCCCGCCAGTGGCTGCGATTTGGCGCGTTGGCAGGCGGCCAGAAAGTCGTCCAGAATCGGCCGGGCTTCCAGAATCGAGTCGTCATGCGCGCGGAATTCCGGGTGCCATTGGGTGGCGGCGATGTAGCCGCGGCCCTGCGCGGGATGGCGACGGATCGCCTCGGGGACGGCGTCCGGATAGCTCCAGGCCTCGATGTCGAAACCGGGGGCAATCTGCTTGATGCCTTGGTGGTGAATGCTGTTGACGGTGACCTGACCTTGCCCGGGATAGAGCTTGGCCAGCCGCGTGTTGGGCACGATCTCGATGTCGTGAAAATGCTGGTCGTAGGTCACCGGATTGCGGTGTAATTGCGCGCCGGGGTGCTGGGTTTCGATGTCCTGATAGAGCGTGCCGCCGAAGGCCACGTTGATCAGTTGCAGGCCACGGCAGACCCCAAAGATCGGCTTGCCGACTTGCTCGAAGGCTTCGACCACGGCGAGGTCGTAGAGGTCGCGCACGCGGTCGCCGAGCCACGCGTCCTTCAGCGGCTCTTCGCCGTAGCTGCCGGGCCAGACATCCGCACCGCCGTGCATCACCACGCCGTCCAGCCACTCGGCATAGTGGCTGAGCGTCACGTCGCCCAGCGCCGTCTCGCCGGTGGGGCAGGGCACCATCACGACCATCGCGCCGGCGGACATGATCCAGTGCGCGATGGATTGCTCCACGTATTGCAGCGTCTTGTTGGTGAACAAGGGGCGATAGGGATCGGCGTGGGAAAAGCAGGCCGAAAGGCCAATTTTCAAGCGGGTATCGGAGCTAGTCGTCATCAGCGGAGTTCTTTCCAGCGAATGCATCAAGGCATGTTCATTCGTCTTTGTAACATGGTTGGCGGGTGCGGGTTTCTGCGTTGTAGGTGAGGCCCTGCAAGCTTTGTAAGTACCAACCCTAGATCGATGAATTCGATCTATTTTGATGCGTATCAAGCGTTATGCTGTACCTGCTGGCAAGATGCAGTCATGACATCTGTCAGATCGTCGTATCGAAAAAGGAGTAGCTGATGCAAGTGCAAGTTCATACCAACGACAAGATTCAAGGTGGTGAATCCTTGGCTCAATGGGTGCAGCAAGAGGTATCCACGAAACTCGCACGATTCAAGGAAAGCGTCACGCGCGTTGAGGTGTTTTTCTCTGACTCAGATGGCGCGTCGAAAGCCGGTGCACAGGACAAGCGCTGCGTGATCGAGGCGCGTCCCGCGGGTCGCCAACCGATCGCTGCGAACGCGGAATCGGCCAAGGTGGCCGATGCACTCACCGCCGCTCTCGACAAGCTGCTGCGCGGACTGGAAGCCGATCAAGGCCGCGTGCGCGACAAGAACAGCCGCGAAACCATTCGGGATGCCGAGCAGCCTGAAGTGGATTGATGGATTAATTGAATGCTTTATGACTGACCGACGATGAGTCGGTCTTCCCATCAAAGTAAAACGCCCGGTGGCATCTGCCCCGGGCGTTTTTGCGTTGTGGGCTGCTCTTGTTTTTTTAGAACGAACTGCCCGGCGTTTGCAGGAACGCGCTTTCCTCCGCCGTGTTGTCGCGGCCGAGGATCGCGTTGCGATGGGGGTAGCGGCCGAAGCGCGCAATGATGGCTTCGTGGCGCTTGGCAAAGTCCAGATTGTTGGAATTGCCCAAGGCCGTGAACTGGCGCAGCGATTCGCCTTGCACGACGCGCGATTCGCTGTGCATCAACGGCATGTAGGCGAAGGCGCGTTGTGATTCGGTGAGGCCCTGGTCGAGGCCGAGCGCGATCAGTTCCTGGGTGAGCACCAGCGACATGGGATCTTGCGCAAAGGACTTGGGCGTGTCGCGCCAGACGTTGCGCGAGAACTGGTCGAGCACGATGATCTCGGCGAGCCGGCCCAGCGCATCGCTGCGCCAACCCCAGAACTCGCCAAGCGCGGCCTGATCCAGCAGCTTGCCGAAGCGGGTTTGAATGGCTGCATCGAAGGCCGCATCCTTGGTGAACCATTGCTTGGGGCTGGATTCGTCGAACCAGAATTGAATGACGGATTGGGCGGTGGCGTCTTGTGCGTGTTGGGTCATGGAACGAATATAGCGCGGCGATTCCAGAAATGAAAAGGGCACCGCAGGAAGACCTGTGGTGCCCAAGGTGAGCCTGTTGCTTGACCCCCTGGCCAGCGCGGGGCTGGTCGGGGGGGCGATCACATCACTTGACCACTTCGCGCCAGCTCATGCGCTTGCCCTTGGGCTTGGGGTTCGAGGTCGGGATCTTCACGTCGATCGGCAGGTTCGGGAACTGGCTTGGCGACACGTGGCTGGTGACGTTGCCGTCCCGTGTGGCGCTCAGGTCATTACCCATGATTAGGCCCGCATCAACCGGCACACCGGAAGGACCCCATTCACCCGTATTGCCGCCGACGGCACCGCCGGTCTGGAAGTTCAGGTAGTTGATCCAACCGGTACCGCCGGACACGCAGGGCTCGTTCGACGGGATGTTGCTGGCCACGACCAGGGTCGCACCTGCCAGACGCAGATCGATGTTGACGCGTTCGCCGGTGGTCGGCAGGTCCACATACCAGCCCTTGGAGTTATCGGCGCAGAGCGCATTCGAGGCGTTGCACTTGACGCGCCGCGAGCGAGTGCCATCCGCTGCGGCAACGTCCTCCATCAAGGTTTGCTTGAGCGAGGCGCGCAGGGAAGCCGCGTTGCTGTAGCCATCGGCCGTGTCGTCGAAGCCGTAGATGCTCTGCTGCGCGGTGGAGGACAGGTCACCCACGCCCAGCAGCTTGCCGGTGGCCACCAGAATCCGCGGCAGCGAACCGCCCGCCTGACCCTGAACCAGTTCTATCCGATTGGTGATCGGCTGAACGGTGCCGCCACTGGACTGGAGCTGGACCACTTTCTTGGTGGTGAAGCTGCTGCTGTTGAAGTCCCACTGGAAGCGCCACACATTGCCTTCGAGGTCGCCGCCATAGAACAGGGTGGTGGTGTTGTCGCCAGCCGGATCGGCCACGTAATTGTTCAGCTCCTTGAGGCCCGAACCGGTGGTGGTCATGGTCTGGATCACGGCTCCGGTATTCGCGTTCAGCACGTAGGCGCGGCCCACGCCATCGGCATTGTTGTAGCCGGAGGTCACGAACACCGCCCAGGTGCCATCGGCCAACTTCGAGATCATGGGTTTGCCGAAGCTCTGGCCCATGGTCGAGATGTTGGACTCCCACAGCGCCACGGGAGCTTCGGGGTTGGTGATGTCGAGCGCGTAATAGCCCTTGCCACCCTTGTTGAAACCGCCCACCAGAATGGTCTTCCAGGTGGTTCCGACCTTGATGTCGGCAGACACGGCCGAGCCATCCACGAAGTACCGGTGGGTGCTCTCGTAGTCGGTGCTGGCCAGACGCGGCATCTCGGGCATCACGGCGGTGGGCACGAAGGCCCATGCCTCACGCGCCGCCACAGGGACAGAAGAGACGCCGACGGTCATCGTCTTGGTCAGATCGGTCTCGGCATAGAACGCATGCAACATGCCGTCGTTGGCACCTGCGTAGACCATGGGCTTGCGACTGCTCTGTGCAATGCGGAAGCTCGCATAGCCCGTGTCCTTGTACTTGCGCGACGGCTTGCTCACATACAGCGGCTGCGAACCGATGATGTCGCCCAGACGGCTGTCGCGGGTGCGGTAGAGCTTGTTCACATCGTTCTTCGTGTAAGCCTCTGCCGAACGGTCGCCGCGCAGGAAGTCCACCAGCTTTGGACCGGTCGCTGCGGTCTTCTGAGCGGCCGACATCTGGCTGTACTGCACCAGCTTGGACATCGGTGTCGCGCCGTCGAAGTTGCTTTGCAGCGCGCCCAGATTGCCCCACTTGAATGGCATCAGTGCCTTGCTCGGCGTCATGAAGTAGATGGTGCGATCGTCGTTGGTGAGATCGCGTGCATCCAGCCTGGCCTTGGCCGACCAGTCCGTGATCTGGGAGCGATTGCCCGCATTCACATCGATCGTGTAAGCC
This sequence comes from uncultured Comamonadaceae bacterium, assembly GCA_937862875.1. Taxonomy (GTDB): domain Bacteria; phylum Pseudomonadota; class Gammaproteobacteria; order Burkholderiales; family Burkholderiaceae_C; genus Diaphorobacter_A. The sequence goes on along the minus strand of CALMCS010000046.1, from coordinate 386 downwards.
AGTACATCACCCGTCCAGCTGCCGCTGCGGTACATCGCGCCGTAGGCGAAGTTGTTGCCAGCTTCGACCACCGCGGAGGTCACCGCGACACCAGCGCCGGAACCGACGGCCGCACGGATGTCCGCAAACACCTGGCCCAGACCGGACTCGATGGAGCGTGGATCGTTGGCGCTGAAGTAGCGACCGCGACCGTTCACTGCGGTATGCCAGAAGTCATCGATCGACTGTGGCTGCTCGTAGTTCGCCGCACCGCCGGTCGGTGGCCACACGGGCCATGTCTTGGCACCGGTGCGCAGCGCTGCAAAGTCGCCAGCGCCGTTCTTGTAGTCCTTGTCATACTTCAAGGTACCCGAGACGCCCATGCCGATCACATAGGTCGCCATGTG
>CALMCS010000045.1 GCA_937862875.1 uncultured Comamonadaceae bacterium | reverse complement strand
GGCATCGCGCACAAGAAGGTAGTCGTCGAGCGCGTCGCGGCGAAAGTTATCCATGGGCAGCAACTGCGTTCGCACATCGACTATCTCCAGTGCTTGCAATCCGCTGGCTACACCGCTGTCCTGAATCTGGGCGATGGGCGACAGCGGTTGATCACCCACGATGCCGAGCGCGTCGCGCACCGTGCGCGGACCAAGCAGCGGGAGCACCAAGTAGCGTGAGTCGCGCCAGCCCCAGGTCGCCAGCGTCTGGCCGAAGTCCTCATCGTCGCGGCTGAGCATGCCAAAGTGGGACGCCGGGTCGAACACGCCGACAACACCAACCGTCGTGTTGACGGCGAATCGCCCCAGCGATCTGGCTGCATCGCCGGGCCGCCCCTGCAAGGCCTGGTTCACCACCGTTACCGGCATGCTCAGGTTGGCAAAGAAGCGGGATACACCTGCCTGGACAGGCTCAGGCGTGATCTTCTTGTACCCGACCGCCAGTGGACGCAGGACGAATTTGTCGGCAGCGTTGTTGAAGCCGTGCATCTTGCGGTTGAAGCCCTCCCAGGGGTCGGGAACGAGTTTCTGTGCATAGATGTCTTCGGCATCCAGTTCGGCTTGGTTGGGGTCTTCGGCTGCGGCTGCGTCACCGGCCTCGGCAGCAATCCCGGTAGTGCTCGCCGCATCCTGGTAAGGTGGCATCGCAGATGCTGGCGGGACGTTGGGCTGGGAGACAGCCACTGTTGCCGACGCCGGCGGCATCTCGACCGCAGGGGACGCGGCCTGATCTTTGATGGCGTTGCTGGCGCAGGCGGTGGTGGCCAGCACCATCGCTGCGAACATAAGGGTTCGGAAGGCTCTCATTCAGGTGCTCCGTCGAGGTACAGCCGAGATTCGGCGAGATAGCGGGCAAGGCAACCTCCATGCTCCGCGCCAACCTCTTACTGAACACTTACCTGCCGAACACCCTCTGCGTTCAGTTCGCTCCCGCTGTCATCCGTCCGTCCCGGAGGAATAGAACCTTGTCCGCAAGCTGGTGGATGCGGTCGTCGTGAGTGACCATCAGCGTGGTCACGCCACGCTCGCGGCCAAGGGCTTTGAGCATCCTCACGACGAGCAGGCTGGAATGCCCGTCCAATGCGGCGGTCGGTTCGTCGGCCAGCACCACGGCCGGGGTGGACACCAGTGCGCGGGCAATCGCGACCCTTTGCTTCTCGCCGCCGGAGAGCCTGGCAGGAAGATAGGTGATGCGCTCACCCAGGCCGAGGATGTTCAACAGATGGGTGGCCGCCGCTTCCTGGGCATCGGCATCGCCGCCCCGGCCATGGACCTGAAGACCCACCAACACGTTCTGCAGGGCCGTCAGGCTTTCGTGCAGGTTGTGCGCTTGGAAGATCACGCCCAGTCGGCGCCGCATGGCCTGCTGCTTCATCGCGCTGGCTCCATGTAGTTCCGTGCCCAGCAATCGAACCGACCCGTCCTGCACACTGCGCAGGCAACCCACCAGCGTGAGCAGCGTGGTCTTGCCGCAGCCCGACGGGCCGGCGAGCACGGTCAGGCTGCCGCGCGTGACTTCGAGCGACACATCGAAGATGGCCTGCCGTCGCGCCTCGCCGTCCCCAAACCAGTGGTTCACCCCTTGCATCACGATGGATGTCGTCACGTGCCAGTCCCTCAAAAGAGTTCGGCCGGATCGATCGTGCGCAGACGCCGTGCAGCCAGTGCCCCCGACAGCATGCAGGCCATCAGCGTGCCCACGAACACCGTCAGCGAGCGCCCCACGTCCATGCCGAACGGCAGGTCGGTGGCATGCGCCAGCAGCGCGTAGATGGCGCTGGCGGAGGCCAGACCCGGCAGGAAGCCCAGCACTGCGAGGATCAGGGCCTGCTCGAAGATGACGCCGAGGATGTAGGGGTGCGAGTAGCCGATGGCCTTGAAGGTGGCGTAGTCGCGCAGATGTGCGGCGACATCGGTGGCCAGGACCTGGTAGACGATCACCACACCGACCAGCAGGCCCAGCAGCACGCCGGCGCCTACGATGCTGCCCATTGGCACTTCTGTGGCCTGGAAGCTCACGTTGTCCTCGACGGCCTGCGTGAAGCTGCGCACCTTGACCGGCTCCATGGACAGCGCGGCGCGCAACTGCGCGAGCGCGGGCGCCACCTCCATGCCGGATTCCAGATCGACGAGTACGTGGCTTGGCGTACCCATCGAGCGCTGCCGGATCAGCCGCATGAAGGTCAAGTCCGAAACCACCAGCGAACCGTCCCAACCGAAGCCGGCGCCCATCGAGTAGCTGCCGATGGCTGCGATCGCCTTGCCGTCCACCTCGAACTCCAGAGGCGTGTCGGGTGACGCGCGCGCCGCCCACGCCGGATCGACGTCGCGCGAAAGCGCATCCAAGATCGCGCGCATCGGGGCGGAGACGGCATCGAGTTGCTCAGCGATTGCTGCTCCCGCAAAGCGCTTGGACTCGGGTGGCAGCGCGTAGACGATGAGCGAGGTCGCCGGCACATTCGGCCGCTCCCAGGCGACCTGTCCGACGTACAGCGGCGCGGCGGCGGCCACGCCCGGCTGCGCGATGGCCTGGTACACGACACGCCGCGCCAGCGTCGCGCCATCCGTCAGCGTGTTGGCGTTGGACGGGGAAATCACGATGTCGGCGCGGAACGGGCTGTAGCTCGTGCGCACCACGTCGTTCATCGCGCTGAGGATGCCAAGCTGCACGAAGACAAGCATGTTCGCGAAGGCCACGCCAGCCACGGCGGCGGCCAAGCGCATGCGGTGATGGCGAAGCTGCAGCCAGCCGACCGGCAGGCGGCCGAACAGCCGCCGGGTGATCCAGTTCATGGCGTGCCCACCGCGATCTTTCCGACGACCTGCAGGCCAGTCAGCGCGCGAGCGTGCTCGGACGATGCTGCGTCGAGTTCCACCTTCACCTTCACCACGCGGGCGTCGGTGTTGGACACAGGATCGGACGATAGGACGGCCTGCCGCTGCACTTCCATGCCAATCTGCACGACGACGCCGGTCAGCGGCGCTGCTAGCGATGTCGAGTTCAGCACAACCCTTTGGTCCAGGGCCACTCGCCTGATGTCGGTCTGGTAGACCTCCAGTTCCGCTGCCATGCGATCGACGTTGCCCAGGGTAGCGATGCCTTGATCGCCGGGCTTCTCGCCGACGCGGACATGCACGGCGAGCACCGTGCCATCCAGGATGGCCGTGACGCGGGCACCGGCCAGGTCCTGCTCGGCCTGGGCCAATGCGGCTTGGGCGACGTGCAGGTTGCCGAGGGCGAGCCGCACGTCGGGCTGGTCGTCGGCGTCACGATGTGCGTAGCGCTGCATGGCAGCCGCGGCTTGCGCCTGATCCGCCGCAGCCTGATCGGCCACTGCGCGCGCCTGCTCCAACTGTGCCTGCGTGGTCACGCCGGCCGGCACCAGCGACTGAAGCCGTGCCAGGTTCTGGTCGGCCACCAAGCGCGCCGCGTGCGCGCGCTTGGCTGCGGCCTGCGCCTCGGCCCAGCCAAGACGGGCTTCGCTGCGCGCCTGATCGAGCGCAGCCCGCATGGCCGTGCGCTGCGCCGCTGCGGTGGCCTGTAGCGCCCGGCGCTGCGGAAGGTTGTCCAGCTCGGCGATGACTTGCCCGGCGCTCACGCGCTGGCCCTCCCTGACCAGCCAGCTCGCCACCCGCGCATCGCCCGCACCGAAAGGTAGAGCCAGCGTGATCGTGTCACCCTCTGGCATCAGCCTGCCTAGAGCGCCCACCGTGTTGGCGGCAGCCGCCTGTACCGCGACGGCGCCTGCTGGCGTGGTCGCCGAGCCGGTGGGTTCGGAGAAATGCGACATGCCGCGCAGAAGGTCGGGGCCAAGGTAGGCGCCCAGCACGGTGCCCAAGACCAATGCCGCCACGGTCAGCACGGCGGTACGGCTTGGCGAGCGCCACAACGGCTTCGTCGGCAGCGTGTTCTGCGCAGCGGTCGCCTTGCCGGAATCGACCAGCGGCAACGGGGAATCGCCGGGGTCCGTCATGCTCCCCGTTCCGGCGTATGGGCGAGGACATGGGCGGCCAGCGGCCGTCGCGCCTGATGTTTAGCGGTGAAGCGAGCCTTGGCCCATTGCACGCCGTCGTCCACATAGCTGTAGAGAGCCGGAATGACCAGCAGGCTCAGGAAGGTCGAGGTGATCAGCCCGCCGATCACGACCACCGCCATCGGCACGCGAAAGCTCGGATCGCCGCCCAGGCCCAGGGCCACCGGGATCATGCCGCCGCCCATAGCGATGGTGGTCATGATGATGGGCCGCGCCCGCTTGCGGCAGGCATCGAGAATGGCATCGGCGCGGCCCAAGCCGTGATCGCGGCGCGCGATGACGATGTAGTCCACCAGCAGGATCGAGTTCTTCGTCGCGATACCCATCAGCATGATCAGGCCGATCATCGACGGCATCGACAGCGTCAATCCGGTCAGGAACAGCGCCAGCATGGCGCCGGGCACCGAGAGCACGAGCGCGGTCAGGATCGTGCCGGGTTGGACGAAGTCCTTGAACAGGAGCACCAGGACCATGTAGATGCACAGCACGCCGGTCAGCATGGCCATGCCGAAGCTGGTTGCCAGCTCCTTCAGCTCCTCGGCTTCGCCGAGCGCACTGCGCTGTACACCAGCGGGCATCAGCCGCAGGCTCGGTAGCGCCAGGGCTGCTTTCTCGATGTCACCCAGCGGGCGGCCACCCAGTTCGACCTCGATGTTGATGTTGCGCACGCGGTTGTGGCGTGTGATCTCCGCCGGGCCACTGCCGATGTCGAGTGCGGCGACGTTCTCCAGCGCCACCGGCCCACGTGCGCCAGGCACTGGCAGGCGTTTGAGCGTCTCCAGGTCTCGCCGGGCGGCGTCATCGAGCCGCACCATGACAGGCACCTGCCGCTCGCCCAGGTTGAGCTTCGCCAGATCCTGCTCGTAGTCGCCGATGGTGGCCACACGCAGCGTCTCGGCAATGGCTGACGCTGTGACGCCAAGATCGGCGGCGCGAGGGAAGTCGGGCCTGACCGTCAGCTCGGGGCGTACCAGGCTGGCGCTGGACGTCACCGCGCCGATTCCGGGAATGGTGCGCAGCTCGCGCTGGACCTGATGCGCGTGCCGTTCGAGGGCGTGGCTGTCCTCACCCGTCAGCACCAGGACGTACTTCTCTCCCGATCCGCCCATCCCGACTGCCACCCGCGCGCCGGGCAGAGGCGCCAGCGCCACGCGCAATCGCTGCTCGATCTCCTGCTTGCGCAGGCCATTGCGCTCGGCACGTGGTGTCAGTCCGAGTGTGAGCACTGCGGTGCGCACGTCTGCGGCAGCGGTGGCAGACCCCTCGGCCGGGTTGCCGCCCGTACTACCACCGCCAATGGCCGTGTAAACCTGAAGCACATGCGGGTTCTGCGCCAGCAGCAGGCGGGCGTGTTCGGCCAGTGCCACCGTCTCCTGCAGTTCGCTGCCCGGCGCCAGTGTGAGCGTCACCTGCGTTTGCGCGTCATCATCGGATGGCACGAACGCGGTTGGCAGCAGTGTTGCCAACCACAGGCCGCCAACGAACAAAGCGAAGGTGGCGGCAAGCGTCGCGGCGCGATGGCGCAGGCACCAACCAGCCAGGCGCAGGTAAGGGGGTATCCACGTCGGCTCGGGCCGGTCGCGCTGCGCTGGTGCCCGCAACAGGTAAGCCGCCATCATGGGCGTCAACAGACGGGCCACGACGAGCGAGAAGAACACCGCGCCTGCGGCCGTCCAGCCGAACTGGATGAAGAACTTGCCAGCCATGCCGCTCATGAAGGCCGTCGGCAGGAACACCGCGATCAACGTAAAGGTCGTCGCCACGACCGCAAGCCCGATCTCGGCCGCCGCGTCCGTAGCGGCTTGCAAGGGCGTCTTGCCCATCAGCAGATGGCGCTCGATGTTCTCGACCTCGACGATGGCATCGTCCACCAGCACCCCGACCACCAACGACAGCGACAACAAGGTCACGGTGTTGAGCGTGAAGCCCATCGCGTACATCAGCGCGAACGCCGGGATCACCGACAGCGGCAAAGCCACGGCCGAGACGAAGGTGGCGCGCCAGTCGCGCAGGAACAGGAAGACCACCAGTATCGCCAGCGCCGCGCCTTCGAAGAACAGGCGCATGGACCCGTCGTAGTTCTCGACCACCGGGTCGATGAGGTTGAAGGCTTCTGTGACCGTGATTTCGGGGTGACCGGCCTTCAGCTCGGCCAGCGCCCGGCGAACACCCTCAGCGACGTCGATCTCGCCGAAGCCTCTGGCCCGCACGATCTCGAAGCCGACCACCGGCACCCCGTCCAGGAAGGCGGCCGAACGTGGCTCGGCAACGGAGTCGCTGACCGTTGCAACCTGGTCGAGCCGGATATGGCGGCCATCGCTGAGCGTCAATTCGATGGCGCCCATTTCCTCCGCCGTCTGCACCGTGGCGATCACGCGCACCGACTGCTCCGCACCGCCGAAGCCCACACGGCCGCCCGAAGCCTCTTGCTGTACCTCGCCCAACCGGCGGGAAATGTCGGCTGCCGTCGTATGCAGGGCGTACAAGCGATCCGGGTCGAGATCCACGCGCACCTCGCGGCTGACGCCGCCAACGCGGGTGACCGCACCCACGCCAGGTACGGCCAGCAGGGCCTTGCGGACCTTGTTGTCCACGAACCAGGACAGGGCCTCGTCGTCCATGCGGTTCGAGGCGACGGTGTAGGTCAGGATCGGGGAGCCTGACAGCGCATCCTTCTGGATCACCGGATCGCGCAGGTTTGCGGGCAGGTCCGAGCGCACGCGGGCGACCGCATCGCGCACGTCGTCCACCGCCTCCTGGGTCGGCTTTTCGAGCCGGAACTCGACCGTGATGTTGGCCACACCGTCCGTCAGGGTGCTCTTGATGTGCTTGATGCCCTGCACCGTGGTAAGTGCGTTCTCGATCTTGCGTGCGACCTCGGTCTCCAATTGCGATGGTGACGCGCCGGGCAGGGCTGCCATCACGGTGACCGTGGGCACGTCCATGTCGGGGAAGTTCTGGACTTTCATGCCTGAGAAGCCCATCAGCCCCCCGATCGTCATGAGAATGAAGGCCAGGATGACGGGAACCGGGTTGCGGATGGCCCACGAAGAGACGTTCATGTTCATCGCGTGCCCCCGCTGCTGATCAGCGTCAGTCGCTGTGATGCCGATGGCGAAGCCGCCGGCCGTGCGGCCTTCTTCGGCCCATCGGCCACGAGCACGAGGTCGCCATCGCCCAGGAAGGCCGCGCCCGAGACGACGACGCGATCGTCCTTGTCGAGGCCGCTGGTGATCTGGACGCGATCACCCGAGCGGCGGCCCGGCGTGACCTTGGTCTGGATGACGCGGGAATCCGGCCCGACGCGCATCACGTAGCTGAAGCCCTCGCGCAACTGCACCGCGCTTTGAGGCAGCGTCATGACCTCACTGGCGCCGATCTCGAACTCGCCACGTGCAAACATTCCGGCACGCGCGGTGTCGCTTGGAGGCAGGTCCACATAGACCATGCCGTTGCGGGTCTGAATGTCGATCACAGGTGCCAGCATCCGCAGCCGGCCTTCGATGGCATCCCCTCCGTTGGGCGTGATCCTGACCTTCTGACCGGGCTTGAGCCTGGCGAGGTCCGTGGCTGCCACCTCTGCGCGCCATTCGAGCCTGCCGCCTCGGATCAGGCGAAACAACTCTTGGCCTGCGGGCAACACGGCGCCGACCGTGGCCGCACGCGCGGAAATGACGCCATCATCCGGCGCGGCTATCCGGGTTTGGGCAACACGAAGCCGCTGCGTCTTCTCGACGGCCCTGGCTGCATCGAGCCGCGCCCGCGCCGTGCGCTCCGCGCTGAGGTACTGGTGAATTTGCTGCGCGGACAATGCGCCGCTTTCCTGCAACAAACGAGCGCGTTCGGCATTGGCGGCGGCTTCGGCCAGCGCCACGTCGGCCTCGGCGACCGCCGCGCGGGTTTGCGCCAGCTCGGCTTCCACCGTATCGGCGGCGAAGATCGCCAGCGACTGGCCACGGCGCACTGTGTCGCCCACGTTGACCTTGACGTCGGTCAGGCGCAAGCCGTTGGCCTCGGTGCCGATGCTGGCCTCCTGCCACGCCATGATGTTGCCGTTGGCCGAGACCCGAATGGGAAATGTGGCGGGCTGCAGGCTTGCAACCGTCACGGTCAAGGAAGCCTGCCCCGCAACAGGCGTTTTGGCTTCCTGTGCGTTGGCGTCTGGCACCTCCCATGCGAGCACGATGGTGATGGCGGCGGCGGCGACTGCGATGCCCATCGCGGCGAGCAAGAGCTTGTCAGGTACTTTCATTTTCAGTTCC
>CALMCS010000044.1 GCA_937862875.1 uncultured Comamonadaceae bacterium | reverse complement strand
CCTACACCAGCCACGGCCAGGACGGCGTGCTGGACGACACCGGCTACATCATCAACGACCAGACGGTCGAAATCCTCACCGCCCAGGCCCTCACGCATGCCGAAGCGGGCGTGGACATCGTTGCGCCCAGCGACATGATGGACGGCCGCATCGGCGCCATCCGCGAGGCGCTGGAAGTGCAGGGCCACATCCACACCCGCATCATGGCCTACAGCGCCAAGTACGCCAGCGCCTTCTACGGCCCCTTCCGCGACGCGGTGGGCTCCCGCGGCGCTTTGGGCAAGGCCGACAAGAACGTCTACCAGATGGACCCCGGCAACAGCGACGAAGCCCTGCGCGAAGTGGCGCTGGACATCGCCGAAGGCGCCGACATGGTGATGGTCAAGCCCGGCATGCCGTACCTGGACATCGTGCGCCGCGTGAAAGACGAATTCCGCGTGCCGACCTTTGCCTACCAGGTGTCGGGTGAATACGCCATGCTCAAAGCCGCCGCGCAGAACGGCTGGCTCGACCACGACCTGGTGATGATGGAAAGCCTGCTGGCTTTCAAGCGCGCCGGCGCCGACGGCGTGCTGACCTACTTTGCCCGCGACGCCGCCCGACGGCTCAATGAAAGAACATCATGCTGATCGAAAACGCTGCGCGCGCGAGCGCCCCATCGCCAGGCATGCTGGTCGCCTCTGGATACGGGGTGGCCTTCGGCCCTCGGGTGATCTTGGCGGATTTGCATTTTGAAATTGCAAGCCAGGGAATCACCGTTCTGATGGGGCCAGTCGGCACGGGCAAGTCAACGCTGCTGCGTTCAATCGTCGGACTGAACAATCCCAGCGTCAACTTTCGGCAGTGGGGTCGCGTCGAGTACGGCGGACAGATTGCGGGCCCGACCAACTGCCCCATGCTCGTTCAGCAGCATGCCCGACTACTGAGCCAACCCGTTTACGAAAATTTGATTCACGGGATTCGCGGGCAATGGCATCAAGGCGCGCTCGAATTGCGCCAGCACGTCACGCAGGTTCTGACGGATCTGGACGTTCCCGAGTTGCTTACCGTGCTGGAATGCCCCAGCATCGACCTGTCTATCGTGTTGCAACGCATCGTCTCCATCGTGGCGGGCGCGCTGACCCGGCCCGGGCTGCTGATGATCGATGAGCCCACTTCCAGCTTGACGGGGTCAGACGAGTATTTGATTCTGGAAACGCTGCGACGTCTGGCCCAGACTCAGCCCCTGCTGGTGGTCTTGCACAACCAACGGCAGGCGCGCCGGATCGCCTCCAGCATGCTGTTGCTTGCTGGAGGCCGCATTCAAGCCCAATGCGCCACGGGCGAGTTTTTTGACCGCCCCCCCAACGCTGTTGTGGAGACTTTCGTTCGAACCGGCAGCTGTGACGTACCGTCGCCCGACGCAAAGCGCGAGCACCTGGCCGACCACGTGACGCCCCCGCCGGCGCTTCCCTTGGCTGCGCAATTGGCCGTCGCTGCAACACCCGAATATCGTGGCCCCACAGGGTTTCGCTGGGTTATTCCCGGCCGGGTCGCAGGCACACCGATGCCAGGCGTCGTGCAAAGCATTGATTTGGATCTGGCCGCATTGCGTACCGTGGGCGTCACGATGTTGATCACACTGACCGAAGCGGACATTGATCAGGAGGCGTTGCTACGCCACGGACTGCGCAATCTCCACCTGCCGATCCGCGACCGCGAACCACCCACAGTTCCACAGATCCGGATGCTCATCGCTCGCATGAACAGCATGCTCAAAAAGGACGAGGTGCTCGCCGTTCACTGCCTGGCCGGCCTGGGGCGCACCGGCACCATTCTGGCGAGCTGGTTGATTCAGGATGGTCTCACCGCATCGGCCGCGCTGGAGCGCATTCGCAAGATCGAACCGGGTTATGTGCAGTCTGTCGAACAAGAAGTTTTCCTGCATGCTGTGGAAGCGGACTTGCTCAAACGACTTTGAAAAATATTTCTTGCAGCGACGATCTTTTACTTTGGATCAAGTAAAGTAAACTGCGACAAAAAAGCAAGTCGTCGTGAAAAAAAGCACAGTTCAATTTTGTCACTCAATCCAAGAAAGGTCTCGAACATGAGTCTGGAGTCTGCTCTCACCAAAATCATCCCCACCATCCCGGAATGCGTTGCTGCGGGTTATGTGGATATCGAATCGGGCATGCTGCTAGCGGTCAAGACCGTGGATTCGCACCCGGCCGAAGTTCTGAACATGGTCGCCGCAGCCACTGCGGACCTGTTTCAGGGGCCGAACGTCACCATGATCGAGAAAATGTTCAACAAATCGCGCGGCATCCCCGAACAGGGCCGCCATTACTTTCAGGAGATGATTGTCAACAGCGACAACCTGTTGCACATCTTCATGCGTGGCAAGAAGTACTCGAGCCACGTCACCGTGTTCGTCTGCCGCAAGTCGGCCAACTTGGGCATGGCACTCACCAAGGCGCGGCTCGCGCTGCCCGAGATTGAGGCATCGGCCTGAGCCTTTTGTCGGCCCCGCACTGACCAACAAAAGGGGGCGGGAACGCCCTCTTTTTTATTTGGCCCACGCTCATGATCACGCCCCCCCCTGAATGCCGGGTCTCCGGCCCCGAAAATACAACCATCACTTGTCACCCCGGTGAGACGCTGCTGGACGCTTGGCTGCGCCAAGGCGTAGCAGCCAGGTTTTCATGTCGTGGCGGCAGCTGTCATACCTGCATGCTACGATGCGTCGCTGGCGAGCTCCCTGACCGCGCGCAACAAGGCATCCCCCTTCGACTTCAAGAAAAGGGTTACTTTTTGCCCTGCCTGTGCGTGCCCACCGGCCCCCTGGAAGTCGCTCCGGTCGTGCCCGATGACTTCATCACGGACTGCGTGGTTGAATCACAGAAGCGCATACCCGTGGGTTGGCTGGTGTGCTTGGAGCCGATCACCGCCTACCCGGCAGAACCCGGGCAGTACACCTGCCTGCGGCTCGCATCACCTGCCGATGCCGAAACACAGCTCCCATGGATCACACCTTGGCGTGTCGAAAATCGGCAAGAAGAGGATTTCTATCTACACTTGGTGTTCGCGTTCCCCGCCGATGCCCCCCCCCCGCCGGCCCTGGCAACCCTTGCGCCGGGAACGACCGTCCAGTTGCGCCCGGCAAGGACGCAGGCAGAGCGACAGTCCACGCCAACGGCGGATGACCGGACTGCCCCGGATCTCTGGACCGAACTACGCGATGGCACGATAGTGCGCGAGGCCCTCGAAGACTTCTACAACCGCGTCTATGCAGATGCCCGGTTGGCGCCCTTCTTTCGCGGCGTCACCAAAGAGCGGCTGGTCGGCAAGCAGTACGCCTTCCTGCACGACGAAATGCACGGGGGTCGCTCGGCCTACTTTGGCGACAACATGCGCAACACCCACCACTGGATGGTCATTCCAGACGACCTCTTCGACCACCGCCAGCGACTCATGGTCAACGTGTTGCGGGACCATGGCCTGACCGAAACCCAGATTGCCCTCTGGATGCATTTCGAGGAGCGCCACCGCCATGACATCGTGAAAGATGCGCCCTGGGAGCGCATGTTCGGCAACCAGCCAATGCCAGCAGATGGCCATGAGCGGGAAACGCTGAGCTGCGGCGCGATGTGCGACCACTGTGGCCGCGAAATCCAGCCCGGTGAATCCGTTCTCTACCATGTGCGCCTGGGCAGCATCAGCTGCTCCCATTGCCAGACCAGCACGTCAAAGCCTTAGGGCTCGTTCAGTAATAAGTTGTGCATTTGAACGAGGCGAGGCGCAAAACGTGCCGTGTGGCACGGCCACACAAACGATTTGCAACGACGCAGCGCGCCCGAATCCGGTGGAACAAATGTGCAAGTTATTGCCGAACGAGCCCTTAGCCCGCAGGGAGATTGTTCCCCCTGCATGACAATGCCCCACTGGCCGGTATGTAGCAGGAAACGACGGGAAAGGCACCCATGCGCATTTTCAGCATCAGTCCATCGGGCGTGACGGAAACGGACACTCTGCCCACGCAGTTGCCTGCGCAGGGCTTCGTCTGGCTGGCCTGCGCGCGCGGCGAATTCGAAGCCATGCACGCGCAGATCCAGGCCACGCTGC
>CALMCS010000043.1 GCA_937862875.1 uncultured Comamonadaceae bacterium | reverse complement strand
AAAAAAAGCGCCGAACTGTGGGCGCAGGACGGTGACGGACGTGTGGGCATGTCGGCGACAGCCACCTGGGATTAGTCGAAGTGATTCATATTAAAAGGAGACTGGTGATGAAAACGAAGCTTTCTGGATCTTTGCGAAACCTGTTGGCGTGCCTGCTGGCATGCGGCGTCATTCCGTCGCAGGTGGCGCATGCGGATGATTTTCCGAGCCGACCCATCCGAATCATTGTCCCGTTCGCTGCGGGTGGTGCGTCCGACAAGATTGCACGCTCCCTGGCCGTGCCTTTGGCGGAGACCCTCAAGACATCGGTCTTTGTCGAGAACAAGCCCGGCGGTGGCTCCATCATCGCCATGGACTTCGCGGCCAAAGCGCCGGCGGATGGCTACACCATCATCTACACGCAGACCTCGGTCATCCAGCAGCCCGCGCTCAAGATGAAGCTGCCGTATGACATCTTCAAAGACTTTGTGCCGCTCGGCCAGATCAACGAGGCACCCAACGTGCTGGTGGTCTCCAAGCAGTCGAATATCAAGTCCGTCGAAGAACTGGTGCAGCGCGCCAAAGCCGATCCCAAGAACTTCGCCTTTGGCTCTTACGGCTCAGGCACCAGCTCGCATATCCAGGGCGAGTCCTTCAATCTGCAGTCCGGACTCAGCCTCTCGCACGTGCCTTACAAAGGTGCGGGTCCGTTGTTGCTCGACCTGTTGGGCGGGCAGGTCAACGTGGGTTGGGTGGACGTGATGACGCTGCAGCCGTACATCAAAACCGGCGATCTCACGCCACTTGCCGTCACGGGAACCGAGCCGCACAGGACGCTGCCGGGCGTTCACACCATGCAGTCGCTGGGCTACAAATATATGGATGTGGTGGGTTGGCAAGGCCTGGCCGTTCGCAGTGGCACGCCGCAGCCGATCGTGGACAAATTGCAGGTCGCCGTGAAAACCAGTCTCGCGTCGAAGAAGATGCAGGACCTGCTGATTCAGTTGGGTGCGACCCCGGCCACCATCTCTGCGCAGGAGTTCTCCGAGAAACTGCGCCGTGATGCAGCTACGTGGAAGAAGCTGATCGATGAGTCGAAGATCGAGATGGAGTGAATGATTGATTGATTGAGTCAGTGGGTGAGCCTCGGCGATGAGAGGGCTCACCCTTCAGCTGGCGCTCCAGAACCCGTGTTCTGGGGAGCGCAGTGGTTTCGTTCAAGCGCGATACATCGAGTTCGACTTGTTGAAGTTGCGTTGCAGCACTTGGTCGTAGCCGATCAGGACCGCCATACCGATTGCAGCGATGGCGGTCAGCAGTGGCAGGTCCATCGAGCTGAACACCAGGAGGCCTTGTGGTGTGGCGAAGCGTTGGGTTGTGGAGGTGCAGACGAAGTCAGCGGCGTTCATGCCGGTGTAGTGCATCGAGCACACGGCCACACCCATCACGGCTGCAGCGACACCGCGCAGTGCCAGCGACGAGCTGCGGAAGGCCAGCCACAGAGCCGCACTGGCTGCCACGACAGCGATGGCGACCGACAGTGCAACCACGTCCCACGACCAGACGATGTAGCCAGGAAAGCGCATGCCGTACATGCCCAGATAGTGCATGACCGCGACGCCCAGTCCAAGGAATGCACCGGCGGTGAGGACGCGGGCGTTGTTCTTTGGGTCTTTGGCTACATAGGCCAGCGCGGCGGATGTGGCGCCGATCGCTGCGATCAGCGAAATGACCGTTTCAAAGGCCGAGTAGCCCGATGCCATTCCCAGGTTCAGTGCCAGCATGCCAGTGAAGTGCATGGACCACACGCCGATACCGCCGAGCGCCGTACCCGCTGCCAGCAAGTTGAGCCAGTTGATGCCCCCGCGGTTTGCACGAATGCGTTGGGCGGCTGTCAATGCAACGAAAGCTCCCAAAACAGAAATGCAATAGGAAAGGGCTACGAGGCCGGTTTCGTAGGTGGGATGGAGAAGCTCGCTACCAGCAGTTAGTTCGTTCATGTGTACGCCCCCTTTGAGGCTTGGTGAATTTGTGAGGTCGGGT
>CALMCS010000042.1 GCA_937862875.1 uncultured Comamonadaceae bacterium | reverse complement strand
GGTGGCTGACTACGGTCTGGTGGCTGACCTGTTCACGGCAGTGCCGGAACTGGTCGCAGGGATTTGATTGGGGATGAATATGTCACACGCATACATTGTTTCGCCTCTGCGCACTCCGATTGGTAAGTTTGGTGGTTCGCTCGCTTCGGTCACGGCCGACAAGTTGGCCGCGCATGTCATGAAGGCGGTGCTGGAGCGCTCGGGATTCCCGGCGGATCGCATCGATGAAGTCATCGTTGCGCAGTCCTATCAATCCAGTGAAGCTCCTTGCATTGGTCGATACGCCGCTGCCGTTGCCGGACTGCCGGATGAAGTGCCGGGCTACACCGTGGATCGTCGCTGCGGTTCTGGTCTTCAGGCCGTGATTGATGCTTCCATGCAGATTCAGACTGGCGCTGCCGATGCGGTGCTGGTGAGTGGCGTGGAAAGCATGAGCAACATCGAGTATTACAGCAACGATATGCGCTGGGGTTCTCGAATGGGTGACGTGAAGTTGCACGACCGTTTGGACCGTGGGCGCACCAATTCGCAGCCTGTCTCGCGTTACGGTGAATGCCCGGGCGGTGCGGTGGAAACAGCCGAAAACCTGGTGCGCGATTACGCGATTACTCGTGAAGACTCCGACCAGTGGGCGATCCGCAGTCACCAGCGCGCAACTGCAGCGTGGAGCGAAGGGCGCTTCGACGCCGAAGTGGTGCCGGTTCCGGTAGCGCAAAAGCGAGGCGATCCCAAAATTTTCTCACGCGATGAAGGCATTCGCGAGGGCGCTGATGGCGCGAGTATGTCTGCGTTGCGACCGGTGCTTTCCGGAGGAACGGTCACGGCTGGGAATGCAAGTCAACAGAACGACGCCGCAGCAGGTTGCCTGGTGGTTTCCGAGCGCTACTTGAAGGAACACCACCTCACACCAATGGCGCGTTTTGTGGGCTGGTCCGCAGCAGGTTGCCATCCGTTTCGCATGGGCATTGGCCCCGTTCCCGCAGTGGCGCGCTTGATGCCTCGCATCGGACTGAGTTTGGCCGATATGGGGTTGATTGAAGTGAACGAAGCGTTTGCCGGCCAGGTGCTCGCCGTGCTGCGGGAGTGGGGTCTCGAAAACGATGAACGCGTCAACGTGAACGGTTCCGGCATCTCGCTGGGACATCCCATCGGGGCGACGGGCATTCGCATTCTCACTTCCATGCTGCATGAAATGCAGCGCCGCCAAGTGCGCTACGGGCTTGAAACGATGTGCATCGGTGGCGGGCAAGGTTTGGCCGCGGTGTTTGAACGCGTTTGATTCAGCGGTCGGTCACAGCAATTTTAGAAATTTGAAGGACGAAACATGAGTTCAGTCAATGGCGATGCTGGCAACCGAGTTGCCCCATCCCTGCAACCATGGCGAGAGGCGAGCGATGGCTCCATCACTTTGCTGGCCGCTCAAGTAGGCGATCGCAAATCCCTGCATTTCCCGCCTCTTCCAGAAACCTCGCCTCTGGCCAAAAGTAGTGTGTTGGTTGAGTTGACAGGTACGCCGGTGCTGTACAGCTACACCATCGTGCATTTCAGTCCGAAGGCGAACAAGGCTCCACAAACACTGGGCCAGATCGATTTTCCCGAAGGCGTACGAGTGTTCGGGCGCATTGAATTGCCTGACGGTCGTCGCCCGGTCATTGGGGAGCCGTTGCGTACTGCACTGCAGGTGACAGCAGACGGCCCCATCTATGTATTCCATCCGCTTGAGAAGGTTGCAGCATGAAGACTCCCATCTATATCTCCGGCGTTGCCATGACGCGCTTCGGTCGTCACGAAGCTTCCATGCAGGATTTGGCTCAGTCCGCCGTGTGCGACGCGGTGGCGGATGCCGGTCTTGAGTTGCCAGCCATCGAGGCCATGTATTCCTGCAATGTGTTTGGCGGCATGGCGTTGGGACAAGTACTGCTGCGCGACCTGGATCTTGATGGCTTGCCCGTCTACAACGTTGAAAACGCCTGTGCAAGCAGCGCGACCGGTGTTCATCTCGCGTGCCATGCATTGGCCGCTGGTGTGTATGACACCGTGGTGGTGTTTGGCGTGGAGAAGCTGACGGCTAATGGAGGAGGAACGATCCCTCTGCAGCGCAATGACTACATGACGGAGCTCTACGCGAGGGCGGGCCTCGCGTTGCCGGCGGTATATGCCATGCGTGCCACGCGCTATCTGCATGAGTTCGGCGTGAACGCAGATGTGCTCGGTGGCGTGGCAGTGAAAAACCGCAGGCATGGCGCGCTCAACCCCTATGCACAGACACGCAGCGAAGTGTCGCTGGATGACGTGATGAATTCGCGCATGGTGTTCGATCCCTTGACGCTCCTGCAGTGTTGCCCGTCCGCAGTGGACGGAGCCGCAGCCTTGGTATTGACCACCAGGAAGCCAACCCAGCGGTCCAAAGCGGTACGCGTTCTGGCCTCCAGCATTCAGTCCGGAAAACTGGAGACTGGGTGCGATGACATTCTGGCTGCAGAAATCACGGCACGTGCGGCAGGCAAGGCGTATGCGCAAGCCGGAGTCACCGCGAGCGACGTAGATGTGATCGAACTGCACGATGCATTCAGCATCGCTGAGCTGGTCTATTACGACGCACTCGGTCTGTGCAAACGAGGCGAAGCACACGAGTTGCTGGCCAGCGGTGCCACATCGTTGGGCGGTCGCGTTCCCGTCAATCCCAGCGGCGGCCTGTTGGCGAAGGGTCATCCCCTGGGCGCAACGGGAGTTGCACAAATGGTGGAGGCGGTCTGGCAGTTGGAGGGTCGCGCAGGCGAGCGGCAGGTTCAGGGCGCTTCGATTGCATTGACTCAATGCACCGGCGGCGGCATTGCGGGCGTCGATCACGCGGCGTCTGCCGTGCACATTCTTTCTACTTGAGAACATCATGGAACACCATACTTTCAACAAGCGCGTCGCCATCGTTACTGGCGCGGGTCAGGGCATCGGCTTGGGCATTGCAATGAATCTGCTGAACAGCGGATATGCCGTTGCGCTTTTCGATCTGAACCAGGCGGCACTGGATGCAGCCATCTCGTCGGCTGGATCGCAGGCAGAGCATTTGATGGGCTTGAAGGTCGATGTGACGCAGAGCGCTCAAGTGCACGACGCTGT
>CALMCS010000041.1 GCA_937862875.1 uncultured Comamonadaceae bacterium | reverse complement strand
TTCACAGTCCCCGGCGACGGCGCTCTCGACTACGACGCATTGCTGAGCACACTGCACGAGGCGGGCTACGAAGGCTGGCTGGTCGTCGAGGCCGAGCAGGATCCGGCCGTAGCTCCGAGCTATGCGTACGCGAAAAAGGGGTACGAGACCCTGCGCAGCATCGTGGATCGAATCAACGCCACCACGCAGCCCAACGCGGGAGCTCTCTGATGCCTCTCAGTCCTCTTCTCATGAAAGCGGCGACTCAAGGTCGCACGGTGGTCGAAGTCACTCCCGAAAGCGCGGGCTGGGAGCACGTAGGTTTCAAGGTCATCCGCTTGTCCGATGGCGACACCGAATCCTTGGATACAGGAGCTCGTGAGCTATGCCTCGTGGTCCTGACAGGGACGGTCGACGTGACCGTGGATGGCCAGCGCTTCGATCAACTCGGCACGCGCAACAGCGTATTCGAGCCCATCTCACCCGCTGCGATCTATGTACCGGGCGGCAAGAATGTGGTGGTACATGCAAGGCGCGATGCCGAAGTAGCGCTGTGCACCGCACCGGCGGCTACGGGTTACGAGCCACGCACGGTATCGATGATCGACTCTGCGGCCATGCCGCGCTCGGTACGTGGCGTCGGCAGCAACAGCCGCCACGTGTGCGACATCCTGCCGCACACCGACTCGCGCGCCGCGCACCTGCTGATCGTTGAGGTGCTGACCCCTGCAGGCAATTCTTCGAGCTATCCACCCCACAAACACGAGCGTGATGCATTGCCCGACGAAACGCGGTTGGAAGAAACCTACTACCACCGACTCAACCCGTCCCAAGGTTTCGCATTCCAACGCGTATATACCGATGACCGCAGCCTCGACGAGGCCATGGCCGTTGAGAACCACGATGTGGTGATGGTTCCGCGTGGCTACCACCCAGTGGTGGCACCTCACGGTTACGACCTCTACTACCTCAACGTAATGGCTGGACCCACTCGGTACTGGGCGTTCAGGAATGACCCGGCCCATGAATGGATGCTGCGGCAGCCATCGCCGACGACGTAGTCAGCACCACTTCCTCTTTTTCCTTCTTGCTGCCCTTTGCATTTCCCGCACCAGCCGGCGAAAGGGCCCACTTGCGCCCAGTGTTTGCCTACTACCGATTACCAACGAGGAGACCATCATGACAACAAGACCTTACTGCATCACTACCGCTGTCCTGCTGCTGCTCGGTGTCCATGGGCCGGGCCACGCCCAATCAGCAGATGTGCAGACGGACACCACATCTGACGTCACCGTCCATTCGGATCCCACCAAGGAATTCGTCAAGAAGGTGAATGACGCCACCGGCCTCGAATTCTGGGGCTATGGCCGAGGCGGCGGCTACCGCGCCCACAAAGGTATGCAAAAGGGCGGCTACTCGCTCGGCGGAGACCTGCAGAAATACCGCTTGGGCAACGAAGGCGACAACTATCTCGAGTTTGGTATGGGCAAGCGTTTTGACATTGGCAATGGCGTCCAATGGGGTGCGTTTTACATGCCCGCTGTCTACAACAGCCAAAGCAGCACGAAGCAGCTGTACTTTTCACTCGAAGGCATCTTCGGCAATGCTGCGACCCTATGGGTAGGCCAGCGCTACCATCGCATTCAGGACGTGCATATCGTGGATCACTGGATCCTCGAGGACGGAGACAATTACGGGGTGGGTGTCGACAACATTCCAATAGGAAGTTGGGGGAAGCTCAACGTGGCGGCTCACACGGCAGACTCCATCGACAACCAGCAAGGTAATCCCAACAACGCCAAACGACTCAACGTGCAATGGCGCGACATTCCGGCCAACAACGATGGAAAGTTCACCATCACAGGGGCGTTGATCTCTGGCGACTTTACCAAGGGAAAGAACGGCGGCGCACTGGGGTTCATGCACACCCAGAAGAACTTCCTGGCAACGGGGATCGACAACATTGTCTTGCTGCAAGCGTCGACCGGTCACGCATCGATCAGCGGCAAGTTCTACCACCTCGACAACCGCATTGGCGACGCCAATTTGCTGTGGCCGTTAAGCGGTGAGTCGAACCACCCTACGGGATTGTCAGGACCTGTCCGAACGCGCACAGTTTTTGCGCCCCAGCCTGGGGCGACACAGCGACGCATTCTTGACTCAGTGAACTTTCAGATCGGTCGCTTCGGCGGGCAGACTCTGATTGGCTACCAAACCACACGTTCTGACGAATCTCCCGAAACCAAGGACCTGTCCTTGGGCGGACGCTTGTCATATGGCATGACAAATCACACCAAACTGCTGGCCGAGCTTGCCGCCACGCGACGCAGCGTGGGTGATCTGCCCCGACAGTCGCTGTACAAGAGCACCGTAGCTGCGGCCTTTTCCCCCAGCACAGACTTTTGGAGCCGCCCCGAGTTGCGCATCTACGCAACGCGAGCAAACTGGAACAAGGCGGCTGCAGACGCCAATGCCAGCGGCTTTGGAGCCAACGGCCGCCGCGGTGCGACCACGTTCGGCATCCAGTTGGAAGCCTGGTGGGGATGAATGCCAATGGTGCGGTCTAGAATAGCTGCGACATGGCTGCGCCTATTACCATCGCCCTATCCATGAACGACACCACTTTGCCTCCCATTTCCGCCGAACAGTTGCTGAACGACATTTCGGCGCAATACCCGAGCCTGAGCCGTCAGTTGAAGCTGATTGGCAAATATGTGGAGGCGCATCGCGAACACCTGGCACTCGAAGGCATTCAAGAAGTAGCCTTGGCGTGCGGGGTACAGCCGTCTGCGGTGGTGCGTTTCGCTCAGCATTTTGGGTTTTCCGGCTTTACCGAGATGCAAAAGCCGTTTCGCGATGCGATTTCGCAGCAGATTGCGCCGGGACGCAACTACAAGGCTCGCATCCGAGACGCCATCAAAGTCAACGAGCCGCTCAGCAGCACCGACATCGCACGCCAATTCCTTGACGAAAGCGCCGCTGGCTTGCAGGAGCTGCTTGGCACGCTCGACCGCAGCGATTTCGAGGCGGCGGTCGACCTACTGGCAGCGGCAGACTCCATCTGGCTGGTGGGCATGCGGCGCTCATTTGCCGTCGCATCCTATCTGGAGTACGCACTGCAGCACACCGACAAGCGCGTGACCATGATCGGTGCGATGGGTTGCATGCAGGAAGGCCAATTGCGTTCTCTGCGCAAAGGCGATGTTTTGCTGGCCACCTCGTTCGCACCTTATGCACCCGAAACCATCGCCATCGTGGAAGCCGCAAGCCAACGCGGCGCGCGAATCATTGCGCTCTCCGACAGCCGCATGAGCCCGTTGGCGGAACACGCCGAGGCCGTCCTGTGTGTGCAAGAAAGCACGTCCTTCGGGTTTCGCTCCCTGACGGGTGCCATCGGTCTTGCTCAGAGTCTTTTCATCGCGCTCGCCTACCGACTTGAGATCGACGGGCAGTAAGTTGGGCTTCGCGCGCCGCCCTTGAAAACAGGGGCGCGACACAACCGGCGATGTGCTGTCTGTTCTGCAACCTCCCGATTGAAAACCTGCGGACAGCCCTTCGACGTACATGCCCTGTCATGTCAAAAAAACAGGTATTTCACCCGTAGCTCCGACGGTGTGTGTTGATCCGCCGCAGTTGCACGGCGCTACCTCCAAACA
>CALMCS010000040.1 GCA_937862875.1 uncultured Comamonadaceae bacterium | reverse complement strand
TGTTGGGTACAGCCACCAGAGCTGGTGACGTAACCGGCCAGCGCCTGAAGCTGCTGGGGCTCAATGATCGGTTTGGCCATTCGCAACGGCTCCAGCGGGATGCGGACGGCCGCGTGGTCGCGGTACAGGACGGTGCCGGTCGCCACTACAGCCTGGAACTCAAGCGGTTTGCGGGCCTCGCCAACGAGGGTTCCAGCGGTTGGGGCGCGGATTCTGGCGTGCGCCTGACCGCTGTGTATCTGACCCAGGATCCCCTCCACCCCGACGTGCCCAAGCAACCACTGGTGCGCTACGAGTACAGCCCGCAGGGTGAATTGATCGCCGTGTTCGGGCGCGACGCAAGCCAGAGCCGAACGTTTCAATACCATCCACAAATGGTGGGCCGCATGACGGCACATGCCCATGCCGGCAGGCCGCCCGTGCGCTATATCTACAGCCCCGCAGGCAAGGTGATCGAGCAACTGCGGCAAGGTGCCCTGTCCTACCGCTTCGACTACGCGAACGATTCGACGACCGTTACCGACAGTCTGGGGCGTGTGAGCGTCTACCACTTCAAGGGCCAGGGAGGCCTCAGGCGCGTAGTCCAACGGCACGAGGCCAACGGCAGCACCACGCAAAGCCGCTTCGACAGCAGTGGTCGACTGCTCGCCAGCATCGACGCCCTCGGGCGCGAGACGCACTACGAGCGGGAGGTGGCGACCGGTGCGCTGCTCGCCATCACGCGGCCGGATGGACTGCAAAGCCGTTTCAGCTACACCGCGCAAGGGCAGATCGAGCGCAGCACCCGCCCTGATGGAGCCAGCGACGTCCACACCTATGACGCCATGGGGCGCCTCGCGAGTTTCACCGATGCGCTCGGCCACGTCACGCGTTATCACTACACCGATGTACGCAGCGAGTATCCCGACTCCATCGAGGATGCCAAGGGTGGCAAGAAGCAGTTCGTGTGGAATAAGGTCGGGCAACTCATCCGCCATACCGACTGCTCGGGCAGCGTGACCCGCTACCGTTACGACCGCTGGGGCCAGGCCGTCGAAATGACCGGCGAGGAAGGTACGCGCACCCGGACCGAGTACGACGAACGGGGACGCGCCATTGCGACCACCGACGCACTGAACCAAACCACCGGCTATGCCTACAACAACGCCGGTGACCTCCTGCGCATTACCGCGCCCGATGGCAATAGCGTCCAGTTCGAGCGTGATGTACAGGGGCGCGCCAAGGCCTACCACTACGGCGGTTACTCCCTGCAATTCGACTACGACGCCGCCGGGCGGATGGTGCAGCTCACCAACGAGAACGGCGCACACACCCGCTTCGAATATGACGTGATGGATCTGCTCACGAAGCAGGTCAACATCGATGACCGGATTCAACAGTACCGGTTCAACGCGGCCGGCGAGCTTGTGCAAAGCAACGATCAAGGCATCATCAGCCACTACCACTACGACCAAGGTGGGCGCCTCATCCAGCGCCAGGTGGGTGAGGAAACCCAAGGTCAAGGCGTGTCGGAGCACTTCGAATACGGTGCGGACGGCCTGCTCCGCAAAGCCTGGCACACCACCGCGCTGGGCGGCACCACCGTTGCCACGGAGTTCGAGCGCGATGCGCTGGAACAGGTCACTCGGGAAATCCAAAGTATCTCCGGCCCCGATCACAGCGAGGTCTGGCGCTACAGCGTGGATCGCCGGTTCGATGAACTGGGCAGCGTATCGCACACCACCTACACCGGGCTGCCCACGATCACATGGCAAACCTACGGTTCGGGGCATCTGCTCGGCGTATTGCTGGATGGCCGCAGCGTGGTCGATTTCGAGCGCGACAGACTCCACCGCGAAACCAAGCGGCAGTTCGGGCAGACGGAGTCCACGCGAACCTACGATCGACTGTCACGGCTGTCGCAGATGCACACTCAGTCGCACACGCACGACCCGTTGATGGGCTACGCAGCGGCGTTCGAACGCACCCATCACTACGACGCGGCGAATCAACTCATTCGCATCGAGAGCACAGAAGGGCCGCACGCGTACCGCTACGACAAGGCGCGGAGATTGATCGGCGCGGTCCAACCGGGAAGCCCGGATCAACGCTACCGCTTCGATCCCGCTGGCAACCGACTGTTCAAAAAGAACGTCGAGGCCGGTTCGGTGGTGGAGTGGGCGGAAACCGTTCGCCAGAATCTGGAGGACATCGCCTTCAACGTGCTGGGCGACAGCAAGCTCCCGACCGAACACCAGATGGAACCGAAATGGAAGCAAGACCGCGTTCGCGACGACGGCGACTTCCGTTATGAATATGACGCCTGGGGCAACCTGGTTCGCAAGTACAAGCCGGAAGGCAACGAGTGCCATTCCTACGTCTATGACCGCAGGCACCGATTGATTCAATACGGTTTGGAATCCGAAACCGAGGTGCGAAGTGCGAACTATCACTATGACGTCTTTGGCCGCAGAGTCTGCAAGCAGGTGCAGTTGGGAGTTAAAAACAGCCGGCTCTCGGGCGCGCTGGAAGCGTCCTATTTTGGGTGGGATGGCGACCGCTTGGTGTTGACCGAGAAAGATGCCTGGCAAATCCATACTATCTACGAGCCGGGCAGTTTTGTGCCCCTGATTCGCGCGGAGGGATCCAGTGTGGGAGTGGGCTCGCCCCCTCCTCAATCCCTGGCAACCCCGATCCAAGGACCAACGCGGATCGACAGGCTGGCCCCCCGCACCACGCCGTCAGAAAAGCGGCTGCATCTCTATCAATGCGATCACGCCG
>CALMCS010000039.1 GCA_937862875.1 uncultured Comamonadaceae bacterium | reverse complement strand
TGCCGTCGTGCTGGAATGCATTCCCACTTTTCCCGACCACCGAAAGCATCAAGAACACCTTTCGATTCAAGACGCTTGCAATTGAGCAGGCCATGACCTTCGCTCCCATCCTGGGCGAATGGAAGGGAACATCGTCGGTACCACGCCCAGACAAAGGCTATGGGTTCATGCTGCAAAGCCGTCGCGGCCAGCTCATGTCCCTGGATCTCTACGACTCGGCCACCAACATGAACGGCGTTGTCTTCGCCGAATCAGGTAGCGGCAAAAGCTTTTTCACGCAGACGCTTGTCGCTGAGTACATGTCAATGGGAGCAAAGGTCTTCGTGATTGACGTGGGTCGCTCTTACCTCAAATTGGCAAAGTTGCTTGACGGTGCTTTCATTGAGTTCAGTTCGAATTCAGGCCTTTGTCTCAACCCGTTTTCTCGAATTGAAAACATTGATGAGGAAGTTGGGCTGGTGCAGGCCATCATTGAAAAGATGGCGGCTCCCGAGGATGGACTGGATGACTATCGACGCTCTCGCATTGAAGAAGCCGTTAAGGCAGTGTGGGGAAGCATGGGTAGGGCTACCACCATTACGGACATCGCCGATTACATGCGCGGCATGACGGACCCGCGTGTTGCCGACATGGGTAACATGCTGTACCGCTTCACGCGTCACGGATCGGAAGGTTACTGGTTCGACGGCGAATCAAACCTCGACATCGACAAGGACCTCGTGGTTCTGGAGTTGGAAGAACTCAAGGGCAAAAAGACGTTGCAGCAGGTTGTGCTGATGCAGTTGATTTCTGCCATTCAGCGCGAGATGTATTTGTCGCAGGACGGCCGACCGAAAGTGCTCATCATTGACGAAGCATGGGATCTTTTGAATGACCCCATGGTGGCCCGCTTCATGGAGCACGCCTACCGTCGTTTTCGGAAGTATGGCGGCTCGGCCATCATCGTTACGCAATCCATTGCCGACTTGTACAGCTCGGATTCCGGCCGCGCCATCGCCGACAACAGCGCCTTCAAATTCATTCTGCGCCAGACGGCTGAGTCCATCGACCAGGTGGAAAAAAACGGATATCTGGCCATCGGCGACTACGGTTTCTACCAGCTCAAGACGGTGCACTCGGTCCCCGGCAAGTATTCGGAAGTCATGGTGTACACGGGTAGCCAGGGAATGGGCGTCTCTCGTCTGATTGTTGACCGATTCAGCCAGGTTCTGTTCTCCACCTCCGGTACCGAGCGCACGGAAGTCATCAACGCCATCGAAGCCGGTGTAGGACCCGTGAAAGCCATTGACGACTACATCGCCCGCCACGGCTGAAATCACCATGACCATCCACCAAGAAAACACCCCTCAGGTTGAAGCCTCCACCGCCCAGTCCACGCCAATTCAACAGATGGCCCCCCCACAGGCAGCATCAGGCCTGCATACCGCTCACACACCGGCACAGTCGCAAAACAAGCCTGATGGGATCGGTAGCCTATTGGTAGACATCCTTGTCATGGCCTTTGTTGCCGCGCTCGTGACTTTGGCAGTGCAGTATTTCTCCCCCGATGTTTTCGACGCCAAAGGAACAGCAGGGGAGGCCCAGATCGTCACGGTCAACTTCGAGCAACTGACCAAAGAACAAATTATCGCCCTTGGCGCCAGGGTCAGCGAGGGGTCCGTGCCCGTAGACGAGATGACCGAGCGCAGCTCCAAGTTCACGGAAGCGCTGCTGAAAAAGATCAATAGCTACGCGAACGAAGGGAAGGTGGTCTTGCGCGGAGATGCTGTGCTCGCCGCCCCGGAAAGCGTTCTTGATATCACCGCCAAGTTGCGCGATGAGCTGCAAGCACAGGGCCTCATGGAACGGCCTGTTCAGAGCAAGAAGTGACCTTGCGCACGACATGACCATAAGTGACAAAACCACGCCAAAGACCCAAGGCCATCCTTGGCGCAGGCGGCTGCTGACGGCGTTCAAGTGGATGGTGCTGGTGGATTTTGTGGCTATCGCTCTCGTCGTGACGGGAATGTGGCTCACGGGCCTGCGGCTGGGCGTCGATGTCCAGCGCTTGATTGGTGAGCCAGCCTGTATGCCATCGCTTTTCTACCTCTGGCATCCAGGGCTCAATCAGCCGCCCAAGGTGGGCGACTACATCGTCGCACTCATGCCTGACTCAGGCATGAAAGTGGGGGCGCGTCCAGGTGACCGCATTGTGAAGAAGGTCGCCGCCGTTGCGGGGGACCGGGTGACGGTTCAAGGAACCGAGTTGACGGTCAACGGGTTGCATATAGATCGCCTGTGGCTCGCGAAGAGCCTACCTGGCAAGCAGCCCGGTGATTTTGATCGAGAGATCACGTTGGGTGAAGAAGAAGTGTTCCTCATGGGGACAAACAAAGAGAGTTTCGATTCGCGGTACTGGGGGCCGATTCAACGTGAAAAAATCATTGGTTACGCTATTCCTCTTTTGTAGTGCGGGTGCTGCAGCCTGGGCTGCCGAAGAGAGTGAAAACAAGGCCCCGTGGCTGTTCCAATCCCCAACAGAGCAGCAACGCATCGTTCCAATGCAGCCTGCCGCCAGTGGGACTCTTCG
>CALMCS010000038.1 GCA_937862875.1 uncultured Comamonadaceae bacterium | reverse complement strand
GCGCTGCCATTGCTGGCGCAGCTCCGCACAGGCATCACGGGGCGGCAGCGCAGGTGTCTCCACCACGGCGTCAGCATCTTTTGCTATCAAAGTTGTAGCTGTTTGCGCTTTTCCAGCTTGCGCTACAACCACTTTTGACTTGATATTTGCCGACCAGTGGGTGGGTACCCCGATGCTGCGCAGCACATGGCCGCTGCCGGCCACCAGCAGGACGGCCTGCCCGGGGCGCATGGCCTCCCGGGCGGTTTGCGCCATGGCGGCGTCCCGGGCGATCTGGATGCGGGCCATGGGTCCGATCTGGCTCTCGGGCAGAAGGCCGCAATGGCCTTCGCGCAGGGCGGCGTATTGGCGCGAGAGCGCGGCCGCTGGCAGATGGCCGTCCCATGCGGCGTCGGCCATGGCTGCGCGCATCTGGCTGCGCGGCAGATTGCCCCCCAGCACCGGCACCCCGGCGGCCACCGCGGCCATCACCACAGGGCCGTAGGCGGTCCAGGGCCAGGCGCTTTCCTGCCACGCCAGGGCGGTCTGCGCCTGGGCGTCGGGTGCGCTGCGGGGCAACCCCGCGGTGCTGTGGCCGCGCTCGGCCATTTCCACCACCAATGCCGCCAGCTGCCCGCGCTCGGCCAGCCAGAGCACGGCCTCGCGCTGCAGGCGCTGGTGGTCGGACGCATCGTGCTGTTCGCCCAGCAGCAGCACATCGGCAGGCAAAAGGGACTGCAGGCGATCCGGCCAGGGGGCGTGCGAGGGCAAGGGCGACCCGGGCGCAGCGGCGCAGCCGCCCAGCAGCGCGGCAAGCGCCAGCGCAGCGAGCCGAGCGCAGAGGGCCAGCGCACGCGGTTTGCGGGCCGTCCGGGCGGATACAGCAGAGGGCAAGGGGAGGTGCATGGGCGCATGCTACCCCGGGGCGCCTTGACGCGAGGCAAGCGCCAGGTAGCACTCGCCCCTACACTGCGCGGATGCGCAACAAGCCCACCCTGACTACCAAACTGCTCGCCCTGGGCGCGGGATTTCTTCTGGTCGCCATGGCGTCGATCGGTCTGACCCTGTGGGTAACCTGGAATCTGGAGGGCGGTGCCGCAGCCGTGAACGAGGCCGGCCGCATGCGCATGCAGGCCTGGCGGCTGAGCAGCGCAGTGCAGGCCGAACTGCCCCAGCAGGAGGTTGAGGCACTGATCAGCACGTTTGACCAGAGTCTGGTGCTGCTGCGCGAGGGCGATGCCACCCGCCCGCTGTTCGTGCCGTGGGATGCCGAAGTGACGCGCCGCTATGTGGATGTCGAGGCCTTGTGGTCCGCGCAGCGGCCCGTCTGGTCCGGCGACGGCGTGGAACGCGGCCGCGCCGCACAAGTGGCCGCGCAGGAGTTTGTCGAAGCAATCGACCAGTTCGTGATGGCCATCGAGCTGCAGCTCTCGAGCCTGACCGCCTTGCTCAACCTGTTTCAGTTCTCGATGATGGCCCTGGCCATCATCGGAGCCGTCGTGATGGTGTACACCGGGTACATGTATGTGATCCACCCGCTGGACTACCTGCGCCAGGGCTTGCGCAAGCTGGAGTCGGGGGACTTCGAAGCCCGCGTGAACGTGGACACGCAGGATGAGTTCGGGCAAGTGGCTGCTGGCTTCAACCACTTGGCGCTCACGTTGCAGTCGATGTACGAAGGGCTGGAAGCGAAAGTGACCGAGAAAACCCGGCGGATCGAAGCGCAGAGGGCCCGGCTGGAGGCGCTGTATGAGGTCAGCGCCTTCCTCGCCCGTGCCAGCACGATCGAAGAGCTGGCCCACGGGTTTTCGCAGCGCGTGCGCGTGGTGATGAAGGCCGACGCCGTCGTGGTGCGCTGGTCCGACGAGGTGAACCAGCGCTACCTGATGTTGGCGTCCAACTGTTTTCCCGCAGAGATGCAGGAGGACGAGCGCAGCCTGCTGGCAGGCGCCTGCGCCTGCGGCAATCTGCGCCCCGATGCCCGCACCCGCGTGATCCCCATCCACCACCATGAGGCAGAGCCCATCCGCCACTGCGCACGCGCGGGCTACCAGAACCTGGTGAGCGTGCCTGTGCGGCTGCAGCAGCGCATGCTGGGCGAGATTGATCTTTTCTTTCGCAGCGAGGTGCACCTGAGCGTGGAGGAGTCGGAATTGCTGGATGCCCTGGCCAGCCACTTGGCAAGCGCGCTCGAAGGCCTGCGTGCTGCGGCGCTGGAGCGCGAGGCTGCGGTGGGCGAAGAGCGGGCGCTGCTGGCGCGCGAGCTGCACGACTCCATCGCGCAGTCCCTGGTGTTCTTGATGATCCAGGTGCAACTGCTGCGCACCGCGCTGGAGCGATCGCAGCCCGACACGGTGCAGCGCACGATGGATGAACTGGACGAGGGGCTGCGCGAGAGCATCAACGACGTGCGCGAGCTGCTGGTGCACTTTCGCACCCGCACCAACAGCGATGACATCGAGGCCGCTTTGCAGGAGACGCTGCAGAAATTCCAGCACCAGACCGGTCTGCCCACGCGCCTGGAGGTCAAGGGCGAGGGCCTGCCGCTGCCCGCTGACGTGCAGGTGCAGGTGCTGCATGTCATGCAGGAGGCGCTGTCCAACGTGCGCAAGCATGCTGACGCCACCCATGTGAGCCTGGATGTGCAAAAAGGCGCGCGCTGGCAGTTCACCGTGCGGGATAACGGCATTGGCTTTGACACCAGCGTGCAGCATGGCGAAACCCATGTGGGCAGCAAGATCATGCGCGAGCGCGCCGAGCGTATCGGTGCGCAGGTGCGCGTGGAGTCGCGCAAGGGTGATGGCACGGCGGTCACGCTCACGCTGCCGCCTTACCCGGTGGCCGCGGTCAATGTCGCAACCGTGGGGCTCGATCTGCCACAATTCGCCCCCCAGACGCCATGAGTACCAATCGCCCCATCCGACTCCTGCTGGTCGACGACCACACCCTGTTCCGGCGGGGCCTCAAAGCCCTGCTTTCACTGGACGGCCGCCTGGAGGTGGCGGGCGAGGCGGGCGACCTGGGCGAGGCCCTTCGCTGCCTGTCGCAGGTCAAACCCGACCTGGTATTACTGGACAACCACCTGCCCGGAGTGCGCGGCGTGGACGGGATCGGGGCGATCAAGGACGCCCTGCCAGGCGTGCGGGTGCTGATGCTCACCGTCAGCGAAAACGCCGAGGACCTCGCCGCCGCACTACAGGGCGGTGCTGACGGCTACCTGCTCAAGACCATGGAATCCGAGCAGCTGGCCGACACCATCGAGAAAGTGATGACGGGCGACTCGGTGATCAGCCCCGAAATGCTCACCAAGCTGGTGTCCGCGTTCCGCCAGCGGCCCCCTTCGGCCCCAGCGCCGCATGCTCCCGCACCAGCGGTGGCGGCCGCCCCTGCACCACCCCCGCCTTCTGCGCCTGTCGAGGCGCCACCCCAGGGGCTGGAACTGCTCTCGCCCCGGGAGCGCGAGATTTTGCTGCTGATCGCCCGTGGCGACAGCAACAAGGCGATAGGCCGCACGCTGGACATCGCAGAGACGACCGTCAAGATCCATGTGCAGCACATCCTGCGCAAGCTGGGGCTGACATCCCGGGTGCAGGCCGCGGTGCTGGCCGCCAACAGCGGTATTGGCTGATCGCGTCCGTACCCGGCGCGAAACAATGCGCCGCCCGAATCCATCGCAATAGCCCGCCCGACCCTTACATCGGCCCTGCAGCCCATCCTGTTACGTGCCCCGCACCGTTGCGCGATGGGCGCTGAGCATCTCTGGCAGGCTGCCTGGCGCGCGCGCCGCATAGTTCTTTCGGATGATGGGCTGCCACCACCCGTCCTCCTTACGGAACGCCGCGGGCCTTCCTTGGAAGGATGGGCAATCGTGGGCCTTGGTTTCACAGTTCGTACTGACTCTGGCCCAAGTGTGGCCACAGCGAACTGGAGAAAAACATGGAAGTCATGCTCGCGTACGACCACTCGCGAAATTCACGCATCGCGCTCGAGGCTGTCAAACAACTGTTCGCCAAGGAACTGCCCACGGTCACCCTGATCTCGGTGATCGAAGAGCCCGGCAGCAACACCAGTGCTGGCGATGAAATGTTCGAAGCCCAGTACCAGGCGCAAAAGCAGGGCGCCGAGCGGGCCGCTGCCGAGCTGGTAGCCGCCGGCTTCAGCGCCAAGGTGTTGGTGGCCGAGGGGGACGCCCGCAAGATGATCCTGCGCGCCACCCAGGAGCGCAAGCCCGACGTGCTGGTCATGGCCCGCCATTCGTACAAGCCCGACGGCAACTTCATCACCCGCCGGCTTGATGCCCTGGTCGAGGAGTTCGACCACATGACGTTCGGCTCGGTCAGCGCCTTCCTGGCGCGGCGAGTGCAGTGCCCTTTGCTCATCATTCCCACCCACGCGGAGTAAGGGCCAACAACCCCCAACCTGGATCCCACCATGCAAGTCAGTGATCTCTTCCGGTTCAAGAACCGGGAAATCAAGGCACTCCACCTCACGTGGATTGCGTTCTTCATCTGTTTCTACGTCTGGTTCAACATGGCGCCGCTGGCGTCGTCCATGCTCAAAACTGTGGGCTGGCTGACCAAGGACGATATCCGCCTGTTCGCCATCGCGAACGTGGCGCTCACCATCCCGGCCCGCATCATCGTGGGCATGGCGCTGGACCGGTTCGGTCCTCGCCGCGTCTTCTCGATCCTGATGGTGCTCATGGCCGTCCCCACGCTGTTCTTCGCGCTGGGTGACACCAAGGAACAGCTCTTCGTCTCGCGTCTGATCCTCAGCTCGGTCGGTGCCAGCTTCGTGGTCGGTATCCACATGACTGCCCTGTGGTTCAAGCCCCGTGACATCGGCTTTGCCGAAGGGTTCTACGCTGGCTGGGGCAACTTTGGCTCGGCTGCCGCGGCCATGACGCTGCCCACCATCGCCCTGACGATGTTCGGCGGCCCCGAAGGCTGGCGCTACGCCGTGGCCCTGTCGGGCGTGGTCATGGGGGTGTATGGCGTGTTCTACTGGTTCGCCATCACCGACGGGCCCACCGCAGACACCCACAAGAAGCCCCGCAAGGCCGCAGCGCTGGAAGTCTCCAGCTACCGCGACCTGATCATGCTGTCCGTCATGACCGTTCCCATGGTCGGCATCCTGGGGGTTCTGGTCTGGCGTGTGCAGCGCACCGGCTACATCGATGACATCACGGCGTGGGCCTGCTATCTGGCCATCGCCGTGGTCATCCTGTACCAGCTGGTGCAGGTGTTCCGTGTGAACCTGCCCATCCTGAAGAAGGGCATTCCCGCGGATGACCGCTACCCGTTCAGTTCCGTGGCGGCGCTCAACACCACCTACTTCGCCAACTTTGGCGCCGAGCTGGCCGTGGTCTCGATGCTGCCCATGTTCTTTGAGGAAACCTGGGGCCTCACGGCCGCCGCAGCGGGGCTGATCGCCTCGACCTTTGCCTTCGTGAACCTGTTCGCACGGCCGATGGGCGGTCTGGTGTCCGACCGCTTCGGCAACCGGCGCTTCGTCATGCTGGCCTATATGCTGGGTATTGCCGTGGGCTTTGCACTCATGGGCCTGATGAACAGCAAGTGGCCGCTCGTCATTGCCGTGGCCATCACCGTGGGCTGCTCGTTCTTCGTGCAGGGTGCAGAAGGCGCGACCTTCGGCATCATCCCCTCGATCAAGCGCCGCCTGACGGGCCAGATCTCCGGCATGGCCGGTGCCTATGGCAATGTGGGCGCGGTGTTCTACCTGCTCGTGTTCATGTTCGTCACCCCCTCGCAGTTCTTTCTCATCATCGCGGGTGGAGCCTTCATCAGCTGGATCGTCTGCCTGGTGTGGCTCAAGGAGCCCGAAGGCGGCTTTGGTGACGAGTATGTGATCTCGTCGGTAGACAAGGCCATTGCCGAGGAAGCCCGCCACAAGCGTGAAGCCCAAACGCAGCTGGCGATGGTCTTCAAGGGCAGCGAGAAGGTCGAGCTCGCTGACAAGGGCGACGGCTTCATGGTCACCGCGCGGTTCCGCAGTGTGGAGGAGCTGCGCACCCTGATGCAGCGCTTCGAAAAGCACGGCTTGATCAGCAAGTGAGCTGAAAGACCGTCCGCGTTCGCCACGCGGATGCCCCCTGAGAGGCCGTGCCCGTCACGGCCTCTCGTTCATGAGACTCCATCGACTCGACCGTGCACACGACCCTTTCCGCCTGACTGCTATGCCCTCCAAACTGCGCCATCGACGCCAAGCCTGGCTGGTGCTCATTGCGAGCACGCTGGCGTTTACCGTGTGCTTCATGGTCTGGATGATGTTCGGGGTCATCAGCATTCCGGTGGGCAAGCTGCTGGAGCTCAGTGCAACCGAGGTGGGCCTCATGATGGCGTTGCCTATCCTCACGGGGTCGCTGGTGCGAATGCCCCTGGGGCTGTGGGCAGACCGCGGCGACGGGCGCCGGCTCATGATGTGCATGCTGGCGCTGGCGATTCCCGCGCTGTGGTCACTGACCTTTGCCACCGCCTACTGGCACTTTCTGCTTGCCGGAGGAGTCATCGGCCTGGTGGGCGGGGTGTTCGCAATCGGTACACCCTATGTCGCGCACTGGTTTGACCGCAGTGAGCAAGGCATGGCCATGGGGGTGTTCGGTGCTGGCAACGTGGGCGCAGCGCTCAACCAGCTCGTTGCACCTGTGCTGTTGGTGGGTTTTGGCTGGGTCCTGGTGCCGCAGATGTATGCGGCCTTGGTGGTGCTGACGTTGCTGCTGTTCTGGGCGTTGAGCTACCCCTCGCCCGCGCCGGTGCCTGCGGCAGCACATGCCATGACCTGGCGGCGGCAGGCCCGGCTGCTGCTGGAGCCCAAGGTGCTGCGCTATTGCCAGTACTACAGCGTCGTGTTTGGCGGATTCGTGGCGCTGGCCCTGTGGCTGGTGCAGCACTACGTGGGCGAGTACGGGCTGAACATCCGCAACGCCGCCTTGCTGGCTGTGCTGTCTACCTTGCCGGGTGGCCTGATGCGGGGCGTGGGGGGGGTGCTCGCTGATCGCTACGGCGCGCACAGCGTGACCTGGTGGGTGTTGTGGGTGAGCTGGATCTGCCTGTTCCTGCTGTCTTACCCGCCCACGGACCTTGTCATTCACACCGACGGGGGAGGCCTGTCCCTTCAGCTGGGGCTGGGCGTGCGCTGGTTCACCGTGCTGGTCATGGTGCTGGGCATTGCGTGGTCTTTCGGGCGGGCCAGCGTGTTCAAGTACATCAGTGAAGACTATCCGGACTCCATCGGCGCAGTGACCGGCGTGGTGAGCATGGTTGGCGGGTTGGCGGGGTTCGCGCTGCCGGTGCTGTTCGGGATGCTGCTGGACGCCACCGGCATCCGCAGCAGCGCCTTCATGGTGCTGTACGCCTGGGTGTGGCTGTCC
Organism: uncultured Comamonadaceae bacterium; assembly: GCA_937862875.1. Taxonomy (GTDB): domain Bacteria; phylum Pseudomonadota; class Gammaproteobacteria; order Burkholderiales; family Burkholderiaceae_C; genus Diaphorobacter_A. The sequence goes on along the minus strand of CALMCS010000038.1, from coordinate 200 downwards.
CTGATCTGGATGTATTGGGCAGAAATGCGACGCACCGACGTGGTCCAGCGCAAGGCGGACGCGCGAGGGTAGTAGTCCTTTCGGACGATGGAGCACCGAAGGGGGTCGGTCTTTCAGACCAGGGGGTGTGTTCCTCTGGGGGATGTTCAGGAGAGGCGCCGGAAAGCACAGTGGAGTCTGTGCCACCAACCCGCCATCAG
>CALMCS010000037.1 GCA_937862875.1 uncultured Comamonadaceae bacterium | reverse complement strand
CTGGCTCAACTACGCCGCCTGGCTGCACATGCGCCTGATGAAGGGCCTGCGCGGCTCGATGTCGGCCTGGTGGGCGCTGGTCGGTCTGGCGGTGACCACGTTCGCCTTCCTGGGCGTGAACATGTTCCTGTCGGGACTGCATAGTTACGGCGAACTGTAAAACGACAGAACCTTTAGCGAATAAATGGGTCCATACTTTCAATAGATCCATTCAGCGTGGCACTTCGGTGCCACTTTTTGTTTTTGCAGACTACTTTCGGAGGTTTCGGTATGTTGATTCGATCCCAAGAAGACGGCTTCACTCATTCGCTTCCCTCTGAAATCACGCCGCGTGCTGTTTATGAAGAGCGCCGTCAGCTGTTGAAGATGTTGATGGCGGGTGGTGCCACCGCTGTGGCAGCTTCGGCGCATCTGTCCGCTTTCGCAGACACCAGCGGTGTGACTCCGTCGGGCAAGCTCGCGGCTTTGCCATCCGTACGCTCGCAGGTCGCGGGCGCCGTGACCATGGAGAAATCCACGGCCTACAAGGACGCGACGACCTACAATAATTTCTACGAGTTCGGCACCGATAAGGCCGATCCGGCGCGCAATGCCAGCACGTTGCGGACCAAACCGTGGCGAGTCGAAGTCGGCGGAATGGTCAATAAGCCTCAGACCTTCGGCATCGAAGACCTGCTCAAGCTGAGCCCGCAGGAAGAACGCATCTACCGACTGCGCTGCGTCGAGGGCTGGTCGATGGTGATTCCGTGGATTGGCTATTCGCTGTCCGAGCTGCTCAAGAAGGTGGAGCCCACGGGCAGCGCCAAGTATGTGGAGTTTGTGACGCTGGCGGACAAGGTGACCATGCCCTACGTGGGCTCGCGTGTGCTGGACTGGCCCTATACCGAAGGCCTGCGCCTGGACGAGGCGATGCACCCGCTGACCCTGTTGTCGTTCGGCATGTACGGCGAGGTCTTGCCCAACCAGAACGGCGCGCCGGTGCGGCTCGTCGTGCCATGGAAATACGGTTTCAAGAGCGCCAAGAGCATCGTGAAGATCATGCTGACGGACAAGGAACCGGGCACGGCGTGGAACAAGGCCGCGAAGAACGAATACGGCTTCTATTCCAACGTCAATCCCGAGGTGGATCACCCCCGCTGGAGCCAGGCCACCGAGCGCCGCATTGGCGAGGACGGCCTGTTCGCCAAAAAGCGCAAGACCTTGAAGTTCAACGGCTACGAGGCCCAAGTGGGTCAGTTGTACGCTGGTATGGATCTGAAAAAGTTCTATTGAACATGCAGCGTAACCCCAAGGGCAACGGGCTTGAGTTGGCGCTGCGCCATCGCAGCGCCAAGGTGGTCGTTTTTGTGCTGTGCCTGCTGCCCTTTGCATGGCTGGTCTACGCCGCGTTCAATGACTTGCTGGGGGCCAACCCCGCGGAGGCACTGATTCGATCCACCGGGGACTGGACGCTGCGCGCTCTGTGCGTGGTGTTGGCGGTTACGCCCGTGCGCCAATGGCTGAAAACGCCTTCGCTCGCGAGGTTTCGGCGCATGCTGGGCCTCTTCACGTTTTTCTACGCCAGCATTCACATGCTTTCGTATGCGTGGTTCGACATGGGCTTTGATGTGGCGGAGTTGACGCACGACATCGCCAAGCGGCCGTTCATCCTGGTGGGTTTCGCGGCCTTTGTGCTGCTGACATTGTTGGCGATCACTTCGCCGATCCGCGTGCTCAAGTGGATGGGCGCTCGCCGCTGGCAGCTGCTGCACCGGACCGTGTACCTGATCGGCGGGCTCGCGCTGCTGCACTTCTTCTGGATGCGCGCAGGCAAGAACAACTTCAATGAAGTCATCGTGTATGCGCTCGTGATCGGCGTACTGCTGGCAGCGCGACTCAGAAAGCGGTTCATCAACGCCCAAAGAAAAAACGCGTGATCTCGGTGGTTCGAGATACGCGTCAGGTGCTTCACGCGGCTCGCCCGCGTGCCAATGCGCCCGATTCAGGCCCGATATTGGCGCGCGACCGGATCGATGCTGCCCGTGGGGTACTGGTAGTGCGACTCGTCAAACAGATCGATGCCGCAGGGCAGGGTCTCGAGCCAGTGGAAAAAGTCCTGAATCGCCGGTTGGCCCATGATCGGCGCGCCGTGCTGAGGCACGATCATGGCGATGTCCAATTTCCGCGCCATCTTGGTCCACAAGCGAAGAATCTTGTTGGACACCATGTAGCGGCGGTGAAAGCCTTCCATGCGCGGGATGTGTGGCATCAGGTCGGTGATGGGAATGCGTGCTTCGGCCCCTGAGGTCATGGACACGCCCAGATCGCCCGTGAACAGAATGCGGCTGATCGGGTCGTAGAAATGGAAATTGCCTTCGGCATGCATGAAATGCGCAGGCAGCAAAATCAATTCCGAGCGTCCCAGCGGAAGTCGCGCCCCCGCATCGGGCACGCCGATGACGCGGTTTTCTGTCTTACCGACCTTGGTGAAATGCGGTGCAAAGCGCTCCCAGATGCGCGAGATCACCAGCTGTGCCTTGGTGCTGGTCATCCAGCGGTCCAGCGACGCGATGATGTCCGGATCGGCGTGAGAGGCAATCAGGTACGACAGCCGGCTGGGCGGGAAATACTTCGTCATGCCCATGAACAGCTCGTTGAACGCGAGGTTTCCACCCGGATCAATGATGGCGCCGGTGTCTCCGTCCACAATCAGGAACTGATTGGCCTGTACCGCCGCGCCATCTTCCTCGATGAGGTCGGAGAACATCAAGCAGGCGTGGCGCTTGTCTCGGTAAAGTTCGACGGGTTCCAGTGACATAAAGCAGCTTTGTATCGAAAGCAGCAATTTATGCGGAAACGTAAATAATTGTATTGATTGAAATCAAGACGGGAGAGGAGTGGTTTCAAGAGTGCTTGAGCGCCAAAGTGCGCAGGGCACGAGGTTTGAAACCGCGGCTCTCAGGATGGGTTGGCCGAAGCAGCGCTGGCGGGAGCTTTCGGCGTGGGGGCAGGTGGTGGGGCCTGGATGATGTCGGGCTCGGTGGAGCGACTGGTGGGGTTCAGGGTTTCTGGCAAGGAGGCGCGGTGCGCGGCGGCCGATTCGGTTGGCAAGAACAGTGCTCCGCGCTGCCCGCAGGCGCTCAAGACCACCGCAGTAACGCCAAGGGCAATCGTCCTGAATAGAATTTGGCAAGACTTCAACATATATCTGGATTGTAATGACTGACCTCGAATTCATGGATCGCGCCGAAAAACTCCTTCTTGCCATCGAAGAGCGCTGCGATCAGATCAACGAAACCACCGATGCGGATTTGGACAGCCAGCGCACGGGCGGCCTGGTGACCATCACGTTCAGCAACCGCAGCCAGATCGTGGTCAACCTGCAAAAGCCCCTGCACGAGGTCTGGATGGCCGCGCAAAGTGGCGGCTATCACTACAAGTTCGACGGCGCGGTGTGGCGGGATACCAAAAGCCCTGGCGAGTTTTTTGCCGATCTCAGCCGGGATGCGAGCGCGCAATCAGGCATGTCATTGGTGTTTACGGCCTGATTGAGCGAAGTGGGTCGTCAACTGCCGCGTGGATCGTGGCAGGTCTCGACCAAAGAAAAAGGCAGAGAAATCGCATGGATTTCATCTGCCTTTTTTGCTTTCTGAACCTGTGATTCAGATGATCAATTTCTGAATAGATCCAGAATCTTGTTGCGTTCTTCGGTGGCGGGCGGCGCGGTCGGCGCTACACCGGATCCTCCGCCGCTGGGCGCATCCAGACCGACGTTGGCCACACCGCCGGAGCGTGCATATTCCTCGTACATCCACTCGCCGCTGACGTTGACGACGCCCGGTGGCACGCTGGGCTCGGAGACCGGCACACCCTTGAGCGCACGTTCCATGAAGCTGATCCAGATTGGCAGGCTCAGGCCGCCGCCGGTTTCGCGGCTGCCCAGATTGCGCGGCGTGTCGTAGCCGATCCAGGTGATCGCGGCCATCGTGGGCTGGAAGCCGGCGAACCACGCGTCAAATGCGTCGTTGGTGGTACCGGTCTTGCCGTAGATGTCGGGACGCTTGAGGGTCGCCTGGGCACGCGCGGCCGTGCCGGAGCGGGCCACTTCCTGCAGCAGACTGTCCATCAGGAACGCATTGCGCGCGTCGATCACGCGCTGTGCATCGGCCAGTGAGGGCGGCTGGACTTCAGAGATCACATGGCCGCGGTGATCGGTGACGCGGGCAATCAGATACGGATTGACGCGATAGCCGCCATTGGCAAATACCGAATAGGCGGTCACCATCTGCATGGGAGTCACGGAACCCGCGCCCAAGGCCATGGTGAGGTAGGGCGGCTGCTTGTCGGCATCGAAACCAAACTTGGTGACCCAGTTCTGCGTGAACTTGGTGCCCGTGGCCTGCAGGATGCGAATCGACACCACGTTCTTCGAGCGTGCCAGACCGGTGCGCATCGTCATGGGGCCATCGTATTTGCCGTCGTAATTCTTTGGCTCCCATGGCTGTCCGCCGGTGACGCCGGCGCTGAAGAACAGCGGCGCGTCGTTCACGATGGTCGAGGGCGAGAAGCCTTTTTCCAGCGCGGCCGAATAGATGAACGGCTTGAAGCTGGAGCCCGGCTGGCGCCATGCCTGGGTCACGTGGTTGAACTTGTTCTTGTCGAAGTCAAACCCGCCGACCAGTGCCTTGATCGCGCCGGTGCGGGGATCGGCCGCCACAAAGGCGCCTTCCACTTCGGGCAATTGCGTGATTTCCCAGCCCTGTTTGGCTGTACCGATGATGCGAACAATCGCACCGCGGCGCAGCTTGATGTTGGGCGGGGCCTTGTCGCTCAGACCCGACTGAACGGGCTTCAGGCCATCGCCGGTCACGGTGATGGGTTCGCCATTGGCCCTGGCCACGACGACCTTCCTGGCCGTGGCTTCGAGCACCACGGCGGCCAGCACGTTGCCGTTGTCGGGGTGATTGGCGAGCGCATCGTCGATCACGTCTTCGGCTTCATTGGCATCGGCGGGCAGATTGACGAATCGCTCCGGGCCACGATATTGCTGGCGGCGCTCGTAATCCATGATGCCCTTGCGCAGCGCGACATAGGCGGTTTCCTGGTCGCCGGCATTGAGCGTGGTGTAGACGTTGAGGCCACGCGTATAGGCCTCGTTGCCGTACTGCGCGAAGATCATCTGGCGCACCATTTCGGCCACGTATTCGGCGTGCACGCGCGTGTCGTCCGTGCCGGAGCGCAGCTTCAGGTCTTCCTTCTTGGCCTCTGCCGCTTGTTCGGCGGTGATGTAGCCGGTGTCATGCATGCGCTCGATGATGTAGAGCTGACGCGAACGAGCGCGCTTGGGGTTGCTGATCGGGTTGTAGGCGGAAGGGGCCTTTGGCAAACCCGCGAGCATGGCGGCTTCGGCGATGCTGATCGATTTGAGCGGCTTGCCAAAGTATGTTTCGCTGGCTGCCGAGAAGCCGTAGGCGCGATTTCCCAGATAGATCTGGTTCATGTAGATCTCGAGAATCTGGTTCTTGCTCAGCAAATGCTCGAGCTTGAAGGTCAGCAGAATTTCGTAGATCTTGCGGGTGAAGGTCTTCTCGGAGGAGAGGTACACATTGCGCGCCACCTGCATGGTGATCGTGGAGGCACCTTGGCTCTTGACCTTGCCGAGATTGGCCAGCGCAGCGCGCACCATCCCCTTGTAGTCCACGCCGCCATGTTCGAAGAAACGCGAATCTTCGATGGCGAGGACCGCATTCTTCATCACATCAGGGATTTCATTGATGGGAGTCAAATTTCGACGCTCTTCGCCGAATTCGCCCAACAAGGCTCCTTCCTGAGAATAAACCCTAAGAGGGAGCTTGGGTCGATAGTCTGCCAATTGGGAAATATCGGGCAGATTTGGATAGGCCATGGCCAACCCAATGCCGATCACGATTGCCCCGGCCACCGCACAAGCGGCGGCCACTCCGAAGATCCACGCAAAGATGCGCAAAATCCAGGAAAGCACGGTGCGGCGCGGCTTTGGAGGGGGTGACGAGGTCGAAGATGGTTCAGTACGAGGCATAGGCTTCCACAGGGTAGCTTGGCATTATAAAAACTGTCCTCATGCAGGGAGTCCCATCATGTGTTGCGAAAAATTTCTGTGGGAATTTGTGCATGAGCGAACGACTAAAGCGTCTGCTTTTGACAACGGCCCCCCTACCTCCGTTGACCAAAATTCTTTGCTGGATAAGTACCTTACTGATAGCATTCATGTGAAGTGTTAAGTTTTGTTGCGCTTTATCAGTAGAAATTTTGGGAGGCGATCTTGATTGCACTGGGGTCACTATTTGGTCGGCAGTCTGCCCCGATGCTCGGGATTGACATCAGCTCGTCCAGCGTCAAGCTCGTGGAGTTGGGTCGTGATAAGGCGGGCACGCTCGTTCTCGAACGATGCGCCGTGGAACAACTCGAACGCGGCTGGATCACGGACGGGAATATTGAAAAATTCGATGAGGTGGCCGAGGCGCTTCGCCGTCTCGTCAAGAAAAGCGGTACCAGGACGAAGCATGTCGCTCTGGCGCTGCCTTCTTCCGCCGTCATCACCAAGCGCATTACGCTGCCTGGTGGTTTGAGTGAGCAGGAGCTGGAAGTTCAAGTTGAATCCGAAGCGAATCAATATATTCCGTTCTCCTTGGATGAGGTGAGCCTCGATTTCTGCGTGATCGGGCCGAACAAGTCCGCGCCCGGCGATGTCGACGTGCTGATCGCCGCATCCCGCAAGGAAAAGGTCCAGGATCGTCAGGGCTTGGCCGAAGCGGCCGGCCTGAAGGCGGTCGTGGTGGACATCGAGTCCAACGCGTCGCGCATGGCGGCGAACCGTCTCATCGAGGCCTTGCCGAACAAGGGGCAGGACGCCGTGGTGGCACTGTTCGAAATCGGCGGCATGACCACCAGCATGCAAGTGCTGCGCAACGACGAAGTGCTGTACGACCGCGATCAAGCGTTCGGCGGTGCCCAGTTGACGCAACTGATCACGCGCCAATACGGTTTCTCGCTCGAAGAAGCCGAGGCCAAGAAGCGCAGCGGCGATCTGCCGGAGGACTATATCTCCGCCGTGCAACGCCCCTTCGTGGACAGCCTGTCCCAGGAAATTGGCCGCGCGCTGCAGTTCTTCTTCACCAGCACTCCGTACAACCGGGTAGACCATATCCTGCTCGCGGGCGGCTCTGCGCCATTGGCTGGGTTGACGGAGTCTGTTACTAAAAATATTGGATTTGCCTGTTCGACAGTGAATCCGTTTGATGGGATGGAGATCGCTGGATCCGTTCGATTGAAGAAAATGGTGCGTGAAGCGCCCACTTATCTGACGTCGTGCGGATTGGCGATGCGGAGGTTCATGCAGTGATCTTAATCAATCTGCTTCCCCATCGGGAGGCTGCCAGAAAACGCAGGCGCGAGGCTTTTCAGGTCACCATGTTCATGGCGGCCCTGATTGGCATTGCAATCGCCGGCGCGGTGTATTGGTGGTATCAAAACCAAATCGAAAACCAACAATCCAGAAATGCGTTCCTTCAGCGGGAAATCAAGGCCCTGGACGAACAAATCAAGGAAATCGCCTC
>CALMCS010000036.1 GCA_937862875.1 uncultured Comamonadaceae bacterium | reverse complement strand
CCGAGCTACGTTCGCGCTCCTGTTCGTTCCCGGAACGGTGGCATTGCTATGCGATGTCGTGGGTTTCTCCACCTTGCTCATCATCGACATCGGCGTGATTCGTGAGCTGGCGCTGAGTGCCAGCATCGGTGTGGCCGTCATCATCTTCACGAAGATGTTCCTCTTGCCCATCCTGATGTCCTATGCGGGCATGTCTCCGGCGGGGATTGCACAGGCACAGCGGCGTCATGACGGACCGCACCGGCTGGCACGGCGCATCGCCTCATTGGCCGAGCCCAAGCGCGCACTGATTGTCGTGGTATTGGCCGCGCTGCTTGGCGGCTGGGGCTTTGCCATCAGTCGCAATCTGCAGATTGGGGACCTGGATCCTGGCGCTCCCGAGTTGCGATCAAGCGCACGATACAATCAGGATACGGCCTACCTGACGGCGCATTACTCCGCCAGTCCCGACGTTTTTGTCGTGATAGTCAAGACGGCGGCCAGCCAATGTGGAGCCTACCCGACCGCATCCACCGTGAGTCGGTTGCAATGGGCGCTCGAGGAAACACCGGGCGTGCAAGGAACGCTGTCCCTGTTCAACGTGATGGATCAGGTCATTGCGGGCACCTATGGCGGCAACCTGAAGTGGGCCACCGCCACGCGCAACCGGTACATCTCCAACTCGGCGCAGAAATTCATCCCGCCCGCGCTCTTCAACAATGACTGCTCCATGCTGCCGGTCATTGTCTATCTGTCCGATCACAAGGCAGGCACGCTTGTCCGCGTGGTGCGTACGGTGAAAGACTTTCGCGCCTCCGAACCGGCACCCACCACCGGCGAGGGAGCACAGATCGAGATTCTTCTGGCGGCCGGCAATGCCGGGATCGAAGCCGCGAACAAAGAGGTGGTGCGCGAAGCGTGGCTGCCGATGCTGGCACTGGTCTATGGCATCGTCTTCGTGCTTCTGCTGCTCGAGTTTCGCAGTTGGCGTGCGGCGGTCTGCCTGCTGGTGCCGCTGATCATCACGTCGCTGTTGTGCGAGGCCGTCATGACGCTGATGGGCCTGGGCGTCAAAGTGGCAACCTTGCCTGTGATCGCTTTGGGCGTGGGCATTGGCGTCGA
>CALMCS010000035.1 GCA_937862875.1 uncultured Comamonadaceae bacterium | reverse complement strand
CGTCAAGGGCTTGCGCGGAATTCCCGAGTCGCTGTTGGCGCTCAAGGGCGGCACCTGCGCGGCTTCGGTGCATGTGCAGCCGACGCTACACGCCACGCTGATTGGGGCGAGCGCAAGCGAGTGGAAGGACTTCCAGTTTGCGTCCAACGTGCAACTGATCCCCTCGCCCACGGTGGTCTGGATGCGGCGCGGTGAAGCCGACACCCAGGCCTTCGTCGACAAGGCCGTCAAGGACTGGCATGTCTCGGGCCTGTTGCTGGCCAGCGCTCGCAAGAACGGCGTTCCGGATACCTGGATTGCCGCGCGCCATGAGCGTGCGCTGAAGGGCGAGTTCGACCGCGCACCCGTTGACTTCGAGGTCTACAAAACGGCCCAGGATGCAATCAAGAGCGCGAGCCAATGACGTCACACAGGAAAGTCAACGCACCATGACGATTCATCTTTCCCAACGCGTGCAGCGCGTGAAGCTCTCCGCCAACGCTGCCGCCAGCGCACGTGCGGGCGCCCTGGCGGCACAGGGTCGCGATGTGATTTCCCTCACTACCGGCGAGCCCGATTTCGACACACCTGAGTTCATCAAGCAAGCGGCGATTGCCGCGCTGGCGCGTGGTGAAACCAAGTACACGCAGACTTCTGGAACCGCAGCGTTGCGCACCGCCATTGGCACCAAATATGCGCGGGAGAACCAGTTGGCCTTCGACAGCTCCGAGATCATCGTGAGCAACGGAGGCAAACAGGTCATCCACGGTGCCTTGGCGGCCACGCTCGATCCGGGCGATGAGGTGATTGTTCCCGCGCCGTACTGGCCGTCGTTTCCGGACATTGTTCGAATCAACGACGGTGAGCCCGTCATCGTGCCTTGTGGACTGGAGGTGCAATTCAAACTCACGCCAGAGGCATTGGCGGCCGCGATTAGGCCGCGCACGCGCTGGGTGATCTTGAACACGCCCGGTAATCCCTCCGGGGCGGTGTATGACCGCGCCGAGTTGGCGGCGCTGGCTGCCGTGCTGCGCCAACATCCACAGGTGTGGATTCTGCTGGACGAGCTATACGAACACATCTGGTTTACCGAGCAGGAACCCGCGCATTGGCTGCATGTCGCTCCCGACCTCAAGGAGCGCACCCTGCTGGTGAACGGGGCCTCCAAAACCTATGCGATGACCGGCTGGCGCATTGGCTGGGGAGCCGCTCCCGCCGCGCTGATTCACGCGATGACGGCGGTGCAATCGCAGACCACCTCGGGTCCCAACGCCATCGCTCAGGCTGCCGTGCTCGCGGCCCTGGAGGCGAAGGACCAGTCGTTTGTCTCCACCGCACGCAGCGTCTATGCCCGGCGCGCGAAAGCGGTGACGCGAGGGTTCGATTCGATAGAGGGCTTGCAATTGCAACCGCCTCAGGGCGCATTCTTCGCTTTTGTGCATTGCGCCGATCTACTGGGATCGCAACGTCCTGATGGCGTTCGCATTACATCTGACAAGGATGTCGTCGATTGGTTGCTCGAGTCGGAAGGTGTGGCCGCGGTGGATGGTGCCTCGTTCGGCCTCTCGCCGTACTTTCGCATCTCCATTGCGGCGAGTGATCTGGCGCTCGAACAGGCGATTCTGCGCATCGCGCGGGCGGTGGCTGGGCTGCGCAGAGCGGTACCTGCAGCAACCTCAACGCCACTCGCACAGGAGGTACCGGCATGACCGACGATTGGCTCACTTCACTGGTAAGCACGCTGCGGCATATCGGCCTGAACTATGACTTTGTACTGAATCCTGGCGAACGCAACGCGTTTGTGCGCGGCATGTTGGTGACGCTGCAGCTGTGCCTGTGGACGATTCCCGGCAGTCTTGCCGTGGGCGTGGTGCTCGCCGCGATGCTCAGCTCCTCACGCCGTGCGCTCTCGCGCCCTGCCCGCGTGGTGGTGGAGTTAACGCGCAACACGCCTACGCTCGTGCAGCTGTACTGCGCGTTTCTGGTGCTCAACATGCTCATCAGCAATCAGCTGCGCAGCGCAGGCATTGAGCAGAATCCGCTCACGCCCTTCATCTGGGTGGTCGTGGTGGTCTCCGTGCACAAGGGCGTTTTTCATGCCGAAGCGCTGCGCGCTGGCATTGAAGCCGTGCCGCACAGCATGCTGGAGGCATCGCGCTCGTTGGGCTTCTCGCAGCGCCAGATTCTGACGCGCGTGCAGTTGCCGTTGGCCACGCGCTTTGCCATGCCGGCACTGGTGAACAACCTGATCGATCTGGTGAAGATGACCGCCGTGGCCTCTGCCATTGCCGTCGGCGACGTCACCTACGAGTCGATCATGATCTGGTCGCAGCGCGACAACGTGCTCGAACTGCTGCTTTTGATACTCATCTTCTTCAGTCTACTGACCTGGCTGGTAAGCCGTGCCGGGCGTTGGCTGGAATACCGCTGGAGGATCCCTGGCTATGGCCAATGAAGCAACCCTGAACTCACTGGCGCCGCAGCGCTGGTCGAGCCGTATCCCTCACTGGCCGAAGCAAACCTTCAAGCGTCTGGCGAGCAACCCCTGGCTGCTGGCATCGCTGGCCGTACTGGCGGTGATTCTGTACTGGTCCGCAACGAACAGCACGCCCACGGCCGTCCTGCAGCTGCTGCACTGGATGCCTGCGCTGCTGCGTGGCCTTCGCATGAACGTGGAGCTCAGCGTGATGGCCGTTGCGCTCGGTACGTTCGTGGGCTTGTTCGTCGGCGCGTTGACGATTTCTCCGCTTCGATCGGTGCGTACCGCGGCCCAGTGGTATGTGCAGATCTTCCGAAACGCGCCGGTGCTGGTACTGGTGTATTTCACCACCTACGTCTTTCCATTCGAGTTGCAATGGAGGTCCTGGAGCGTTCCGTTTCCGGATTGGATCAAGGTGGTGCTTGGCCTTGCCTTGCCGTGCAGCGCCGTCGTGGCGGAGATCTTTCGCGGTGCGATTCAGTCCATTCCCAGCGCGCAATGGGAGGCCGCACATTCGCTGGCCTTCAAGCGCACGCAGGTGTTTCGCCTGATCGTATTGCCGCAGTGTCTGCGCCGCATGCTCCCGCCCTGGATGAATCTGTACGCCAGCATCACCATGAGCACGTCGCTCGCCTCGCTTGTGGGCGTGCACGACGTGGTCGATACCGCGCAAATCGCCAGCAACACCGTTGCGCGCACCGATTTCACCATCCTCGTGTACTTCACGCTGCTGGTTCTGTTTTTTGCCTACTGCTACCCGATTGCCCGCGCTACCCGCGCATTGGAGCGACGAAATGAACGCTACTGACGCCTTTATCGCGCACTCGCGCAACCTGCACGCCGCCGCGCCTGCCTCTCCGCCGCTGGTGAAATTGCAGGACGTGCATCTCTCCTTTGGCGACACCAAGGTGCTCAACGGCATCGATCTTGAGGTGCCCAAGGGCCAGGCCGTGTCCATCATCGGGCCATCCGGTTCGGGAAAGTCCACCATCCTGCGCTGCATCACCGGCCTGCTGCAACCGCAGCGCGGCCAGATTCAGGTGGGTGAGACCCGCGTCGATCAGCTCAAGACCGAGGCCCAGCGCATCGCACTGCGCAAACGCGTGGGCTTTGTATTCCAGCAATACAACCTGTTCCCGCATCTCACCGTGCTCGAGAACCTGGTGATCGCCCCCATGCAGGTCGCCGGCATCAGCCGCGTCGACGCGGAGCGCACCGCCCGCACGCTGCTCGATCGTGTGCGCCTGCCGCTCAAGGAAAAGGCCTACCCCGGCGAACTCTCGGGCGGACAGCAACAACGCGTGGCGATCGCGCGAGCGCTGGCCATGCAGCCCGAGTTGATTCTGTTCGACGAGGTGACCTCGGCACTCGACCCCGAGACCGTCGGCGAGGTGCTCAACGTGATCCGCGAACTGGTGCGCGATGGAATGACCTGCGTGCTCGTCACCCACGAGATGCGGTTTGCCGAAGAGGTCAGCGACCGCGTTTACTTCACGGAGGCGGGCCGCATCGTCGAACACGGTTCGGCCTATGAATTGTTCGAGCATCCCAAAAGCGAGCGCACGCGGGAGTTTCTCAAACGCGCCTTGGGTGAAGGCCAGCGCCCTTCCCCATCGTTCGCGTTTGAACCCATACCCTTCAATCGCGTGCTGTTTGCCATTTGATTCGGCGACGCAGATTCCTATCTGCTCACTATCCCGCACCAGCCATTAACCGTATCCCATTACCTGTACCCATCATGACGACTACGACTGCACCCTCTTTCACCGTCGCTCCCCACACCATCCCGCGCGCCAAAAGCGCAGGCGCTTCCACACGCCTTCTGCACGCCGGCGCCGCGACGCTGCACGATGGCTCCGGCCCCGTGAATGTCCCCGTGGTGCGAACCAGCACGGTGCGTTTCGCGAGCAGCGCCGCATTGGCAGACCACCACCATCGGCGCGCCGCCGGCGAACGTGTTGCGTCCTACGGCCGGCACGGATTGGAAACCCACCGCGCGCTGGAAGATGCGATCAACACGCTGGAAGGCGGGCACCGCGCCTTCCTCACTCCCTCCGGGCTATCCGCCATTACCCTGGTGTTTCTGGCCTTGCTCTCGCCGGGTGACCACGTGCTGGTGGCCGACAGCGTCTACTCGCCGGTGCGCCGAGTCGATTCCACACTCCTCCAACGCTTGGGAATCACACTCGAATACTTCTCTCCGTCGCGCGACGATCTCGCGGCCAGGATTCGTGACAACACCCGGCTCGTCTATCTCGAATCGCCCAGCTCGCTGCTCTACGAAGTGCTTGACCTTCCTGCGCTCGCGGCCATCGCCGCGGCACGCGGAGTGACCGTCGCCACCGACAACACATGGAGCGGTGGCTGGTTTCTGCAGCCGCTCCAGTTGGGCGCGAACATCTCGATCCAGGCCGCTACCAAGTACCTCGCCGGACACTCCGATGTGATGCAAGGTGTAGTGGTCACCGACTCGCCCGCACTCACGGCAAAGATCGCGGCCGCGTATGAGGCGCTCGGCCTCACGATTGGCGCGGATGACGCCTACCTGGCGCTGCGCGGTATTCGCACCCTGCCCGTGCGGCTCGCGCAACACCAGCGCAACGCCACCGCCGTAGCAGAGTGGCTGGAGACCGTTCCCCAGGTAGCCCGTGTGTTCTACCCAGCGCTGCCCTCCGATCCGGGACACGCCTTGTGGAAGCGCGATTTCAGCGGTGCCAGCGGCTTGGTGTCGTTGGCCTTGGCCGAAGGGCTGGATGCGAGTAGCGCGGAGCTCTTTGTAGACAGCCTGCAGTATTTCGGCATTGGCGCATCCTGGGGTGGCTACGAGAGCCTGGTGCAGATCGCCTCGCCCGATCGCCTGCGCGAACACAGCGTGTGGACGGAAACTCAACCCGTCGTGCGCCTGCATGTGGGACTGGAAGACAAGGACGATCTGATCGCGGATCTGCAGCAGGCGTTTGACAAGACCGTCGCTGCTGCAGAGGGCTTGAAGCGCTCGCAACAACATCGCAAGGCGGCCTGAAGCTCCGCGCATACCCCTTTCTCACGTTTCGCTCCAAGGTGAAACTTCAGAATGCTGCCCACGAG
>CALMCS010000034.1 GCA_937862875.1 uncultured Comamonadaceae bacterium | reverse complement strand
CTTCAGATCGGTCTCGCCTTGAGCGGGATTGCGATACCAATAGAAGTATTTCTTTTGCTCCACTTTTTGCGCGGTGGCCTTGGAGTAGGGCGTCTGCGTCTGAGTGTTCCAGGTCGTTGTGGCTTTGTAGCGATACTTGGAAAGGTTGATCTGCGTGTACAGAATCTTCTGCTGGTATTGGGTTCTGGTGACCGTGCCAGTGCCCTGCGCGGTCCAATACGGACGCTCGCTCTTGGGGAAGTTCCAGCCGGTGATCTTGGCGTAGTTGCGGGTCTGCTGGCGGGTGCGCTTGTTCCACCAGGTGAAGTCGGCGATGAGCTGATTCTGCGTCATCACGTCTTTTTCGATGATCTTCTTGTAGATCGTCTCGGTCTTGGTACCGCCGCCTGGCGTGGTGATCTTCCAACCCAGATTGCACGGGGCCGTGCTATAGGTGACGCTGGCATCGCGCACCACTTTGTAGCCACTGGTCGAGCCGTCGTAGATCGGACGGGGGATCAGGCCATCGGCGCCGGTGAGGGACCTTGGTGGGCCATCTTGCTGGCCCACCAAGGTGGTGCCGTCGATCTGCAGCGGGCCGCCGCTTGCACTTTCCTGACCGATATTCCAGTAACCGTCGGTCGTGACAATGGTGTAGTGACGTTGGCAGGCGGACACCACGGGGTCGGCGTACGGAGTCATCGACGAGTTGATGCTGTCGTTCTTGCCGGCGTAGTAACGCCCGACGCGCGCCAGCGCTTCACGCGCCGGAGAGGTTCCACCGGTCTTGATGGACTGAATCGCCGAGAACCAGTCGATCTTGTTGGTTCCGCCAAAGTCCTTCACCGGCACGAACTTGCTGTAGTTGTTGGATGCGTCGGGATTGGCGACGGTGAGGAAGCCCACGCGGAAGTTATCGTTCAGCGGTCCAAACGCCAGGCTGACCGACGACTTGGCCATGTTGATGCGGGTGCGGTAGTAGCTGTACCAGATCGCAAAGTTCTGCTGTTGCGCGGCGGGAATGGGCGTGCGTACCCACTTGCCCGATGGCGAGGCCAGGATGCTGCCATTTGCGGCCACCCCGGGGATGTTGGGACTTTGCGCTAGAGTGCCATCGTCCGCCTGGACCGAGGGAATACCGGTTTTGTTGCAGGCGCCGGCAACTTCGGTGGGGTCTTCGAAATGCGGCGCGGGTCGGCCGGCGACGGCGTTGGCTACCCAGTCGAAGTAATAAGCAGGCTGTGCCAGGTCGTTGTAGAAATTGCGGCGGCGGGTGTCGCCGTCATAAGCCTGAAAGCTGGTGGCGAGATTGACCGCGCCCAGGCTCTGGTCGTAGCCGTCTTTCCATGCAGACGTGAACGAGGGCAATGGCATGGTGTCGATGCCGTTGGTCGTCGTCGGGAGGCTGTATTCGGTCAACGGGTTGTAGTAGAGCGTGTTGCAGAGCGCGCTCTTGTAGCCCATCGGGAAGTAGGTCGTGGCGTTCACTTCCCAATCGTCGGGCATGTGCGACCACTTCATCGAGTCCGACGTGTCGAGCAGCAACATCACATTGGGCTTGTTCTGGTCGGCGAACGTGGCCACCGGAACGTCCGTGATGTCCACCGTTTCGGTACCCACCGCATACGCCAGTGCAATACCGCCGCCGATCAGGCACGCCAAAGCGGCCGTCACGCCTACTGGAGCCAGCCAACGCGATTTCCACGAACGCTTTTGCTCGTGCGATCCATCCCGGTTTGTGCTTGATGTGTTTTGCATATGCACCCTCTCATCCTGTGAATTCCTGAATGCCCCGGACTGCGTCCGCGCTGTGTCTTTGTTGGATTCAGTCATGATCAATAGACACTCATCTGCACGTAGCTCATCGTGTCGCGAGGTCCCTTGACCTGAGCAGTGATCCGGTACATCGGTTGTTGATTGCAAAGCAGGACGCTCCCGAGCGACTCGGTCGATCCGGGACAGCCTGCCCCCTGGGGCATGACGCACTGCTGTCCGGTGATGTTGACGGCACCCGTCTGACGGCACAATCGATGGATCAGGTAATGCACCTCATTGCCCACGTCGCTCACATTGCCAATGCCGCCGACATTCGATGACGGTGCAACCGGCGCAGTGCTCCATGGCATGTCCTTGGCGGCCAACTTGGGATCGACACTGGCGTAATAGCCCGACGCAGCGTTGTCCACACCCAGTTGATCAGGCCCGGTGCGATAGATCACATCCAACTGGGCCAGACCGGTTTCCAGACCCAGATCCGCGCCGGAAGTGGCTGATTGCTTGAGCGCCAGACTGCCCGAGACACCGGCACCCAACGAACTGGTTCGCACCAGTGCCAACCCGGTGATCGTCATGACCAGCAGCACCACAAGCGCGACCAGCAAGGTCACGCCGCGCTGCGAGGACATGCCGCCAGCAAAGGCTCGGCGGCCGCGAGAAAGGAGTTGCATGTCCTTCATTGGATTTGCCCCCAGATGGTGTTGCGCAGCGGAATCACGGTTTCATAGACGCGGAAGCGGTAATGCTTCCAGTCGCTGTCCACGGCACTCACATCGAACGCCTTGGCGCCATTGGCCCAGCGCGGGTTTTCTGTCGTGACTTCGTCTTTTTCGTATTGAGAGGTGCGAACCAGCACCGCAATCCGCACGGCGATCAATCGCCCCAGATTGGGCTGTGTCGGGGTCGTCGCGGTCCACTCGTTGGATTGATCGATCTTGCCGCTGGAGTCAAGGTCATATCCGTACTCGGCAACCATCTGCAGCACATCCTGCGCCACCGGCACGGCAGCAGCCTCTGTGTCTTCCAAAGCGTTGTAGCGCAGGAGCCGGTTGTCCTTGAGCTTCCAGACCGACAGCATCGGCTTGGGCCCAAGGCTGTAGATCCAACCCTCACCCAAACTGGTGAGGCCACCATCCAGCATGTTGTTGTTCGAGCCGTTGTGAGAGGCCGTCGTTGCAACGCCTGTATAGAAGTTCGTATAGCTCGTGGCAGTGTGCTGAACGTTTGGATAGATCTCCGTCAGCCCGGAGGGCAAGGTCACCACATCGCCAACGCCTTTGGTGACCTCCATCATCAGGCAATCGGTAGTGTTGGTGTCCTTGGTGCCAACCATCACATCACCGGCCTGGAAGCCAGCGTTGGATTTCTCCATCTTGAATTCGCCGCTCTGACTTCCTGTGAAGCGCGCGCCGACAAACATGTTGGACGAAGAACCGGTCAGCACCCATATCTCCTTGCCGTCTTTGATTTCCACTGGCTGAAAGGGAAACTCGAACTCGGCCGGACTGCGCGCGGTGTTCGTTGCCTTGACCTTGCAACCCAGAAAAGTCGTGTCGAGGCTTGCAAATCCAAGGCCCGCCGAACGGATCTCGCGCTCAATGGCAAACAAAGCCAAGGCACCCGCGCTTTGCGCCTGACTGACAGCCGCCACGGTGCGACGCCTGCCCTCGGACACGGCGAACAACTGGTAGATCGCAAGCAGGGTCAACAGCCCGATCACCAGCCCCACCATGAGCTCGATGATGGAAAAGCCTTGGGCACGTGCAAGCGACGTACGTCGTGATGGTGTGTAGGTCCTCATGAATGGTGACTCCCTCTGCGTCCTAGTGAACGAAGGCCTGTATCTGGTAATTTCGCTTGTCCCCATCGTTGGGGCCTTGCCAGCACAACGTGACTGTGACTCTGTTGATCTTGTCGGTGGTTTCCACCTTCACCTGCTGACCATCGTCCTGCGCGCCAGGCAGACCTGCCACCTTTTGCAGGTCGCCGCGCGCGCCCATCAGCAACTGCCCCACGGGGGATGATTGGTTCACCGTGCTGCCACTGAATGAACACGGCTTTGCCCCAGAGGCTTGGTGTTCGAACGTTTTCAGTGAGTTGGTCAGCGTGTCGTCACTGGTCCGATCCACACCGAGCGATATCGTCTGCACGATCTGCTCGGCAAACATCCCGGCCTCGGTCCGGTACTGCGCCTGACCTGCCATATTGGTGGACTTCGCAAGCAGCCCCGCGATCCCGATGATGCCCAGCATCACAATCATGATGGAGACCAATGCTTCGAGCATCACCACGCCGCGCTGTGACCCGCGACGAGCACGCATCTTGACCGCAAGGGTTTCACGACGGGTCAAACCGGTTTTCAGCATTTGCGGTTGTCTCCAGCAGTAGTGATGGAGGGATCGCACAAGCGAACCTGTCCTCCACGCGAAACCAACACATTCAGACAGCGCTGCACGCCGCCCGCTGCAAGGCATGAGTTTTCATTGACTGGCAAAAACTGAACCGTGTTGTCCGCCGAAGCAGCGCCCAGCGCATTGAAAGTGACCATCATGGCGTCGGCTTTGACGGTCAGCTTTTCCGCTGCCTCAGCCGACTTGGCTGCAATGCTCCCACCGCCGGAATTCACCGACCAGCCCCGGTTCGAGTTGGTCAATGTGATCACCACATCGGCGTTTCGGCGCAATGCTTCAGTACGCGCCAACTGGGCACCGTCGTAGTACGACTGCGCCGTGACACGGATTCGGGTGTCCAGCAAATAGGTGTTGATGCTGGGCATCGCCATCAGCAGCAAGAACGCCATGATGCCCATCGCCACAAGCAGTTCAATCAAGGTGAATCCACGCTCATGTGGACGCATCGCTTTAGGGTTGTCTGGCATCAGCAACTCCCGTCCTTGCGGGCCGACCAGCAGTTGTTTCCAGCCGTCCAGCCGGTTTGAGTACCCGTCGTCTGACGCGTACCGCTCTGGTCCAGCGTGAAGGCGAACCCTTGCATGCGCCCCGTGCCCGTTGCGGTGACCGTGAATGTCGACTTGGCCAAATTGCAGCTGTAGCTGAACCGTACCGTCGTAGGGGGCGGTGGCGCGACCGTGCCAGCCACGCACGCCCCTTCATATGTCCGCTTGTCTTGAAAATACTGCTCCAGCTTGCCCCCCATGTCCGCCAGTGGCACCAGGCCATCCACGATCTGGCCGCGCTTGACGTATTCGCTGTAGTTGGGCAGCGCAATCGCAGCAAGAATCGCCACCAGGCTGACCACGACCATGATTTCAATCAGCGTGAATCCACGCTGGCGTCGGGACTGAGCGGTCATCAACCGATCACGCAACGCACAAGCCGTCCGCGTACCCAGGCTGGATCGCAGCGAAAACAAGTTGAGAGATGATCGGTTGAGGTGTTTCATTGATGAAAATTACAAATCAATACATGATGGCTATTAATTTAACTCAATGAATACTATTTTTTCAATAGCCAAACACAATCAAACATTGAATCTTTGTCAATACACACATCCGAGTTTCGGATGCCAAGGCCCATCAGCGCTGGCTCAGCGGGCTATCGGGAGTCTTCAAAACGGCTTGACTCCATGTTCTGTCTGCACGCCCTCGCCGCCCATAACGAACTATTGGAAATATTTGTAAGTTGAACTTTAGCTATCGCAATGACAAATGCCAGTCACATACCGACAAACGGTAGCGTTGAACCGCCAAACGGTAGCGTTGAACCGCCAAACGAGCTACGGATAGGCGTTTTAACCGCATGAGGCCAAGTATCGCACCGCGGAAGCGCC
>CALMCS010000033.1 GCA_937862875.1 uncultured Comamonadaceae bacterium | reverse complement strand
AGCGAACATCCCACCATGGTTTCCATCCGACGCATCGTCACGCAATGGGGCCGCTGGATTGCCAGCGGTCTCGTCGTGACCTTGCTCTTTTCGCAGGTCGCATTGGCGATGTATGCCTGCCCCAAACTGGACTCGGACACGCACGTCGCATCAATGCAGATGGCAGGCATGGCCATGGAGGATGCCGCCAGCATGTCCGGTATGCCGGACTGCCACGCCATGCCGGGAACCATGGACGGTGAGGCGCCGCAGTTGTGCCGCGCACATTGCAGCGGCGATGGCAAGCCGGTGCCTTCATTGCAAGGCTTGGACGTCCAGAGTCTCGCTGCCCAGGCGGTCTGGTTCGCGTACATGCTTCCGGCCGTGATCGAATCCCACGCGGCAGCCGGGCAGCACGTCGCCTATGTCCCGCCCGACCATCGAGCGGGCTTTCCGCCGATCTACCTCACGCTCCAAGTCCTGCGGAATTGACACGCCGATCCGTGCTCGCCGCGCACCGATGCGGCAGACCACGTGATTTCGTGAACACCAATTCCGAGGACAACCATGTTTACTCCCTTTTTTGGCGCCCCCGAGGGGCGCCCGTCGGCGTACGGCCGAGGCACAACGCCGGCCTCGATGCGAGTGCATCGTCTGAAAGCTATCAGCATCGCGTTGGCGGGCAGTGCGCTTGTCTCGCCTGTAGCCTACGCCCTCGATTTTGCTGAGGCACGCCTTATCGCGGAGCAGCAGAGCCCACGCATAAGCGCGCAGCAGTTGCAGGTTAACGTCGCCGAATCCGTGCAGAAGGCAGCAGGCTCGCTGCCCGACCCCAAGCTCTCGCTCGGCATCGAAAACTACCCCATCAGCGGCATGGATCGCTGGAGCATGACGCGCGAATCCATGACGATGCAGCGCTTGGCGCTCATGCAGGAAGTGCCCAACAGGGCCAAGCGCGACGCCCAGGTCGCCAGCGCGCAGGCGCGTGTGGATCGAGAACGCGCGGCGCTGGTTTTGCAGCGATTGCAGATCCGCCAGGAACTCAGCCTGGCGTGGATCGCCGCGCAGGCGGTGGAGCAACGGGAGATACTGCTGACGGAACTGCTCGCGGAGAACCAGCGCCTGCAAGACAGTCTCCCCGCTCGCGTCGCCGGCGGCACCGCCCAGGCTG
This sequence comes from uncultured Comamonadaceae bacterium, assembly GCA_937862875.1. Taxonomy (GTDB): domain Bacteria; phylum Pseudomonadota; class Gammaproteobacteria; order Burkholderiales; family Burkholderiaceae_C; genus Diaphorobacter_A. Next base: position 354 of record CALMCS010000033.1, on the reverse strand, counting down.
GCGATCTGTTGGTCGCGCAACAGGAGGCGCTGACACTCACGGACCGCCGTGACGATCTACAGCGGGACCGGGCCAAGGCCAGGGCCGCGTTGCGGCGCTGGGTGGGCTCCAGGGCCGACGAAGCACTGCAAGGCGATCCAGGCCCGCTCACTCGCCCCGTCGCGCAACTGCGCACAGAACTGGCGAATCACGCGGAGCTTGAACTCTATCCGGCGATGCAAAGCATGGCCCGGGCCGAGTCCCGCGAAGCCCAATCAGAGACCCGCGGCGATTGGGCCTGGGAGATAGCCTATAGCCGGCGTGATCGCCGATGGGGCGACATGGTGTCATTTCAGGTGACATTCGATCTGCCTT
>CALMCS010000032.1 GCA_937862875.1 uncultured Comamonadaceae bacterium | reverse complement strand
GTCACCAACGACATCACGCTGTATGCGAACTGGGTGCCGGGCTATTCGGTGGGTGGCGGCGTGACGGGCATGAATGCAGGCAGCAATCTGGTGTTGCTCAATAACGGCGGTGATGCCTTGCCTCTCGGCGCAAATGGCGCATTCACCTTTCCCGTACAGATGGCCAATGCGACCAATTATCTGGTGACGGTCGGAACCCAACCCACGGGCCAGCAGTGTGACGTGACGCGAGGCAGCGGCACGATCCAAGGTGCCAACGTGACCAATGTACTGGTCACGTGTCAGTCCATCTATACGCTGGGCGGCACACTCTCCGGGCTTGGGCAAGGGGCGACGGTGGTGTTGCTCGACAACGGCGGCGACCCGCTGACCATGAATGCGAATGGCTCCTTCACCTTTGCGACTTCCATGGTGGGCGGCTCGCCCTATGCGGTGACCGTCGGCACGCAGCCCCAGGGCCAGACCTGCACCGTTGCACAAGGCAGCGGCACCATCCAGAGTGCGAACGTGACCAACGTACAGGTCACCTGTGTTGCGAACGTCTACACCGTGAGCGGCACGGTCACGGGGCTTGCTCCGGGCGCTGCGGTGGTGTTGCTCAACAACGGTGTCGATGCCCTGTCGGTAGGCGCGGATGGCGCATTCCACTTCATGGCGTCGCTGTCCGATCTGGCGGCATACGCCGTGACCGTCGGCACGCAGCCCAAGGACCAGATTTGCACGGTGGCCACTGGCGCAGGCAATATTGCGGCGGCGAACGTGATCAACGTCGTCGTCACCTGCAGGGGCACGCGAGACATCGACGGGCCTGACGACGCCAAACCGGTACCCTTCACATCGCAAACGGCATTGCTGCTGATGGTGGGGCTACTGGGCTTGTTGGGTGCGCGCGGCTTGCGCCGCCGTTGAGTGGTGAAGAGGTCGGCGCGAGAGATGTGTTAGCGCCAATTCATTGGCTGAGACGCAAATCGCGGGTAATACTAGAGGCTGTGAAGTCCTCTTTCCCCGCCTCGTCATGACCATCGAAATCTCCAAAGAAGCCCGCCAGCAAGCCATCGCCTCCATCGAACGCTACTTTCGCGAAAACATGGATGAGCCGATTGGCAACGTCTCGGCGGGTGCGCTGCTGGGGTTTTTCATCGAAGAGCTTGGCCCCAGCCTCTACAACCAGGGCGTTGCCGATGCGCAGGAGCGGATGCTCGCGCGGGTGCAGGAGCTGGATCTCGATGTGCACGAAGACGAGTTCGCCTACTGGAAGAAATTCTCGACGCCGTCCCGACGGAAATGAGTTCGGGAGCGGATTCAATCGCCTGACAGGTTGGCCACCAACAGCTGCAGAAACGCCTCGGTTGCCGGCTGCAGGGTACGGTCCGCGAGCGTCTGTACCTCGATATCGCGCAGATCCATGCCCGCATCCGACAGCGGCTTGACGATCAGCTCGCCGCGCTCGACCAAGTGGCGCACGCTGACCTCGCTGGAGACGCTCACGCCGCCGCTGTATTGCACGTACTTCAGCAACGTCTTCGCGTGATTGCTCACCAGCACCGGGTCGAGCGCCAGCTCCTGCCGCGCGCAGGCCATGTCGATGACCTGGCGCACCGCCGTTTCCGCGGGCGGCAGGGCCAAGGGGTAGCGGGTCAGTTCGGCCAGAGAAATCTTGCGTTTGCGTGCCAACGGGTGACCGGGCGGCAGCACCGCCACCACGGGCGCGGATTGGCGGTGGACGACGCGGATGTCCTTGGCCGGTGCGAGGCTGAAGCACAGACCAATCTCGGCATCGCCCATCAGCACCTCGCGCGACACCTGCGGGGTGGCGCGCACCAGAACCTCGAAGCGCACCCCTGGATAGTGCTGTTGAAACTCCGTGCACACGCGCGGCACGAGTTCATTGGCGAAGGCATCCGAGGTGGCGATGCGCACGGCACCGCTGCGCAGGCTTTGCAGCGCGTGAATCGCTTCGACGGCCTGCTCGGCCTCGAGGCTGATGCGGCGTGCGTGCTGCGCGAGGATGTTTCCGGCCGCCGTGGGCACCATGCCGCGCGCGTGGCGTTCGAACAGCGGGGTGCCGAGTTGGGCTTCGAGGCTGGCGATTTGCCGGCTGATGGCCGACATCGCCACATGCAGGCGCTGCGAGGCGAGGCTGACCGATCCGCACTGCACGACTTCATGAAAGTAGCGCAGGGCGGTGTCTTGCAGTTGGGAGGAGGCGGACATGGGCGTGCTCGTGATTTGCCAGTTTGATTTCAAACTATTCTGCACCATTGCCGTTTCGGCAAATGGGGATTGCTGAATTTCTGGTGGTGCTCACCGCGCGGGCTGCCTAAGATAGACGCTCTAATTCAAAGCCTGAGGGGAACATGAACATGTCGAAAGTCGCACTGGGGCAGCCTTTGGCCGCCAAAACGCTGGGTCGTCGTTCGGTCATCGCGACCATTGGTGCGGTGACGGCCGTGGTGGCCTGCGGCTTGACCGCGCAGATCGCGCACGCGGATGCCGCTTCCGATGCGTGGCCGAGCAAGCCGGTGCGCGTGGTCGTGCCGTTTCCATCGAGCGGTGCCACCGATCTGATTTCGCGCGTGATCGCGCAGCGCATTTCGCAGGATCTGGGCCAGCAGCTGATCATCGACAACAAGCCCGGCGCGGGTGGCACGATTGGTGCCGCCGAAGCCACCAAGGGCGCACCGGATGGCAGCACGCTGCTGTTCACGACCAGCAGCACGCACGCGATTTCGCCGCACCTGATGCCGCGTCTGGCGTACAAGCCCGAGCAGGATTTCACGCCGATCGCGCATGTGGCCGACGCCGCCAGCGTGTTGCTGATCACGCCCTCGCTGCCGGTGAAGAACGTGCAGGAGCTGATTGCCTACGCCAAGGCCAACCCCGGCAAGCTCAACTACGCGACCAGCGGCAACGGCACCATCGTGCACTTGAATGCGCTCGAGTTCTCGGCGCGCGCCGGCGTGAAGCTCACGCATGTGCCGTACAAGGGCACCTCGCAGTCGATCACCGATCTGGTCGCAGGCCAGGTGCATGTGCTGTTCGACTCGATCCCCACCGGCATGCCGCACGTGCAGAGCGGTCGTTTGCGCGCCCTGGCCGTCACCAGCCTGCAGCGCAGCGCGCTCGCACCGGATCTGCCGACCATCGCCGAGACGCTGCCCGGCTACTCGTCGGTCACCTGGTTTGGTGTGTATGGCCCCGCGGGCATGCAGCCAGACCTCGTCAACAAGATCAACGCATCCTTCAACAAGGCGATCCAAAGCCAGGAAGTGGCTGCGGCTCTGGCCAAGCTGGGCGCAGAGCCCGCCAAGCCGGGCACGCCCGCCCAATTCACATCCATGGTGAAGGCCGACAGCGCACGCTGGGCCAAGATCATCAAGGACAACCACATCACATTGGACTGATCTCATGACTTCTACTTCAACAGTCAAGGATTGGGCGCTGCCTTACGCGTCCCACCGTTCCTCCGTGCTCGGCCGCAACGTGGTCAGCACCTCGCAACCTCTGGCCGCGCAGGCCGGTCTGCGCATGCTGCTGGCCGGCGGCAATGCGGTCGACGCGGCGATTGCCGCCGCCATGACGCTCACCGTGGTCGAGCCCTCGGGTTGCGGCCTCGGCAGCGATGGCTTCGCGATCGTCTGGGACGGCAAGGAACTGCACGGTCTCAACTCGTCGGGCCGCTCGCCCGCCGCGTGGACGCCTGAATACTTCGCCGAACTCGGCGGCATCCCCGAAAAGGGCTGGAACGCGGTCACCGTGCCCGGCGCAGTCGCGGCCTGGGCCGAGCTGTCACGGCGCTTCGGCAAGCTGCCCTTCACGCAAGTGGCGCAGCCCGCGATCGAGTACGCGCGCAACGGTTTCCCCGTCTCTCCGGTGATCGCCACCCTGTGGGAGCTGGGTTGCAAGAAGCTGAGCGGGGAGCCAGGCTTCGCCGAGTGCTTCATGCCCCACGGTCGTCCCATGAAGGCGGGCGAGATCTTCAAGAGCGAGGCACATGCCCGCTCGCTGGAACTGATCGCGCAGACCAATGGCGAAGCCTTCTATCGCGGTGAACTCGCGCAGAAGATGGCCGAGCACTCCAAGGCCAATGGCGGCGTGATGACCGTGGAAGATCTGGCAGCACACCAAGCCGAATGGGTGGGTACCGTGTCCCAGGCCTTTGGTGACTCCGTGATTCACGAGATTCCTCCGAACGGCCAGGGCATTGCCGCGCTGATGGCGCTGGGCATGCTGGACGAAATCGGCATCGGCGGCGCACCGCTCGACAGCGTCGAGACCGTGCATCTGCAGATCGAAGCGATGAAGCTCGCGTTTGCCGATCTGCACGAGTTCAATGCCGACATCGATCACATGCGCGTCAAGCCAGAAGCGCTGTTGAACCGCGACTACCTGCGCGAGCGCGCCAAGCTCATTCAGCGCGAAACCGCAGGCGATCCCACCTACGGCGCACCCAAGCCCGGCGGCACGGTGTACCTCGCGGCGGCGGACGAGAGCGGCATGATGATCTCGTTCATCCAGTCGAACTACATGGGCTTCGGCTCGGGCGTGGTGGTTCCGGGCACCGGCATCAGCCTGCAGAACCGGGGCTGCGGCTTCACGACGCAAAGCGGTCACGCCAACGAAGTGGGTCCGAACAAGCGCCCATCGCACACCATCATTCCCGCGTTTGCCATGCATGCCGACGGCACGCCGCAAATGGCCTTTGGTGTGATGGGCGGCCCGATGCAATCGCAAGGCCATCTGCAGATGGCGGTGCGCGTGCTGCGTTACGGCCAGAACCCGCAGGCGGCATCCGACGCAGCGCGTTGGCGCGTGACGGGCGGCAAGGGCGTGGCGGTCGAGCTGGGCTTCGACCCGCAAGTGATCGCAGAACTGCGCGCACGCGGCCATGAAGTCACCGTGGAAGAGGGCAACGGCGTGTTCGCCTTCGGCGGCGCACAGCTGGTGCTGCGCGATGGCGACAAGTACGTGGCCGGCTCCGATCCCCGCAAGGACGGACAGGCTGTCGCGTTCTGAGGTTCGATAGAAATCGAGAAACCGACTGACGGCATTGGCTGACAAGCCGTCAGCGGGTTGGTTTACATAATCGAGGCACCTGAACAAACTCTCTGAGGGGCTCGATATGGATTCCACTTCGCGATCTGGTGCCGGTCCGTCGACCGCGCAAATCCGGGACACGGTCGGACGCAGCTGGTGGGTGATCCTGCTCTTCGGCCTGTTCTCGCTGCTCTTCGGGGTGATGGCGCTGGTCAACCCGGTCTCCACCGGTGCCAGCCTCACCTGGGCCATTGGTGTGCTCGCGCTGGCCGAAGGCATTCTGGGCCTGTTCGGCGCGTTCCGCAAAGACGCCGGCGTCTCGCGCGGCTGGATGATCTTCTACGCCGCCATCTCCATCATTTTCGGCCTCATGGCCATGGCCAATCCGCTCTCGATGGCCGCCAGCATCGCCATGGTGATGGGCGTGTGGTTTGTGATCTCGGGCGTCATGCGCATCATCTTCGCGATTCGCGTGCGCAAGGAAATCGACCACGAGTGGATGCTGATTCTCAGCGGTCTGCTGGGCGTGATCGTCGGTGTCATGCTGCTCATGGCACCCGTGGCCGGCGTGGTGGTGGGCACGATCTGGATTGGTATCGGCGCGCTGATCTATGGGGTGCTGCAGATCTGGGCGGCCTTCCAGGTGCGCAAACTCGACCCGGGTCAGTGAGTCGCACGCGTCGGTGCGCGGATGAACTAATTGAGTGACTGCTACCGCGATTCGCGCACCGTCAGCCACACGCTGAGCATGCCACCCACGGCAATGGTGACCATGCCGATCACCGCCCATTGGTCGGGAATGTGGCCGTACATCAGCCAGCCCGCGAGCAGTGCAAACGGGATCTGGCTGTAGAGAAACGGCGTGATCGTGGCGGGGCGTGCGTATTCATACGCCTTGAGCATCAACAGGTGACCGATGGCGCTGCCCAGGCCCATCGCAAACGCGCCAACCCACAGGACGGGCGTCATGGTTCCGGTCCAGGTCCAGGGCAGGATCAAGGTGGTGAAGCTGAGTGCGAGCAGGCTGGTGTAGATCTGCGTCGTTACCGGGCGCTCCTTGCCCGCCATCTGCGCGCTCACGATTTGGTAGGCGGTGTTGGCCAGCAATTGCAGCATTGGCCACAGCAGCGTTCCGAACGAGAAGTTGTCACCGCCCGGACGAATGATGATCAGCGTGCCCGCAAAGCCCAGCACCACCAGCGCCCAGCGCAGGCGGCTCACCGGTTGCTTGAGCCACAGCGCGGCGACCAGCGTCATCGCAATCGGCGTCATCGCCACAATCGCCGTGAATTCGGCGAGGGGCAGGTAGCGCAGGCTCATCATCGCGCAGGCATTGCTCACACAGAACAGCAGCCCGCGGGTGATCTGAAAGCGCCAGTGCGTGGTGTGAAAGATGTTCACGCCATAGCGGCTGGTGCCGAAGCTGATCGTGAAGATGCTCTGCAGGCAGTACCGCAGCCACAGCGCCATGAAGATCGGCACCAGCGAGCCCACAAACTTGGAGCCGGTGTCCAGCACCGAGAACGCAGCGCATGCGCCTACGGTGAGAGCGATGCCGGTGAGAACTGCGGGAGGTCTGGTGGTCATTGTCGGGCGCGTCGAGCAGCGTGGCACTGGCGTTTGCGTGTCCCGACTGGAGACGGTTCCGACGGACGCGGGGAGAAGGGGAGATGGGAAGAGGATGGATCGATGGATTGATTATAAAAATCTGTGCGCTGTTGCGGGTGCTCGCCGTCCCAATCTGGCAGAAAATCGCGTCAGATTCCAGATGAATGAGTGAAAACGCCAACGCATCGAATTCTCAAGGAGACCACGCCATGATCCAGTCGAATCTCAAACGGCCCCTTTTTTCCGCGTCCCGCCTGAGCCGACGCGCGCTGCTGATCACCGCCGTCGCGTTGGCTGCGGGTTGCGCACAGCTACCTTCAACCGACTCGACACCATCGCCGGTGCGTGTCATGACCTCCGGCGGCTTTGCCGAAGCGAACCAGCTGCTCGCTCCCCAGTTCACCAAGAACACCGGCATTGCGGTGGAGACGGCGTTGGGCTCGTCGATGGGGGCTTCGCCGACCTCGATTCCGCGCCGCCTGGAGCAGAACGAGGTGGCCGACGTGGTGATTCTGGCGCGCACGTCGCTCGATGAGTTGGCACAGAAGGGGCTGGTCCAACAGGGCTCGCAGGTGGACCTGGTGCGCTCCGCCATCGGTCTGTCGGTGAAGAAGGGTGCGCCGGTGCCCGATATCAGCACCGAAGACCGGCTGCGTCAGGTGTTGCTGAATGCGAAGAGCATTGCCTATTCGGCGAGCGCGAGCGGCACGTATTACGAGACCACCATGCTCAAGAAGCTGGGCATCTACGACCAGGTCATGCCCAAGAGCCGCAAGATCGTGACGGAGCGTGTGGGCACGATTGTGGCGCGGGGCGATGCGGAGATCGGTCTGCAGCAGGTGAGCGAATTGCTGCCCATTGAAGGCGCGCAGTTCGTGGGCAAGTTGCCCGAGTCGGTGCAGCTGTACACCTTCTTTTCGGCGGGCATCGCGAAGACCTCCACCAACCCGCGTGGGCTCGAGCAGTTGCTGAAGTTCTATACCTCGCCCGAGGCGAAGAAGACGATCGAAAGCACCGGGCTGGAGCCTGTGTCCCAGCCGCGCTGAGCGAGGGACGGATAGGCTCTTAGCTCTTCGCGCTTAGAAGAAAAACGCGCATCCATAGGCCAAATGATTATTGGCTGTGATTCGCTCTCATTTCTAGACTTCGTTCCTTGTTGAATCTTCTTCACACAGGGACACGAAATGAGTCAGTTGGGCACCATCCATCGCAGCAGGTTTTTCACGTGGAGCGCGGCTCTGATGGGTGCGTTGCTGTGCGCTCCAGCCTGGTCCAGCTCGCCCGCGGCGGATGCGCCCTGGCCGAACAAGCCGATCACGCTGGTGGTGCCCTACACCCCCGGCGGCACCAATGACAACGTAGCGCGGCTGATCGCCCAGAAGGTGTCGGCCAAGGCGGGGCAGCCGGTGATCCTTGATTACAAGCCGGGTGCGGGTGGCACGATTGGCGCGCAGTTTGTGGCCAAGTCCAAGCCCGATGGCTATACCTTGCTGAATGCCTCGATCGGCAATCTGGCGATCGCGCCGCAGCTGATGCCGGTCGGGTTCGATCCGTTCAAATCGTTTCAATCGATTGCCTATGTGGGCAGCGGCATCACCACCTTTGCGGTGCGCGCGGATTTTCCGGCGAACAACTTGCGTGAGCTGGTGGAGTACGCCAAGAAGCATCCCGTGTCGCTGGGCACGTCGGGCATCGGAACGCCGGGACACATGGCGGGTGAATACTTTCAGCAGCTCACCGGCATTCGCTTGCAGCATGTGCCCTACAAGGGCAGCGCGGCCGCGATCAACGATGCGATCGGTGGGCATGTGGACCTGGTGATCGACCCGCTCAGCACCACGTTTGTGCGCGGTGGAAAACTCAAGGCGCTGGCCTACTTCGGCACCGATACAGCGCCCGAAGGGGTGACGGGCGTGCAGTCGGTGGCGCAGCAGGGTTTCAAGAGCTGGGACAACGCGTTTGGCGGCTCCTTCCTCTGGACGGCACCCGCCGGTATTCCGGAGCCGATTCGCCAGAAGCTCACGCAATGGGTGCTGGAGGCGATGGCCGAGCCCGAGGTGCGCAAGGCCTTGGTCAACGTGCAGGTCCACCCCGATCCGCGCGGCGCGGAAGGCACGGCGGACGTGGTGCGCAAGATGCATGGCGTGGCGCAAAGCGTGTTTGGATCGACCCAGTCGACGGAGCCATCCGTGGCGCTGAACAACAAGACTGCCCCCAAGGCCGTGAACTGAACTGAACTGAAGAGAAGACGACCGGGCTTTGACTATGCATTTGGGACTTTTTCTGTTGGCGGCTGGCCACCACGCCGCAGGTTGGCGCTATCCCGGGGCGGAATCCGGAACCGAGAATTTCGAGCTGATCTCACGCATCGCCCGCGAAGCCGAGGCGGCGAAATTCGACATGGTGTTTTTTGGTGATCGGCTGGTCACCAGCAAGGACGCGCACCCGTCGATGATCACGCGGCCCGATCCGCTGGTGGTGCTGGCGATGTTGGCGGTGCAGACCCACCGCATCGGGCTCGCGGCCACGGCGTCCACGACCTACAGCGATCCGTTCACGTTGGCACGTTCCTTGGCCTCGGTCGATCTGCTGAGCAAGGGCCGTGCGGCGTGGAATATCGTCACTTCGGTGCAGGACGGCTCGGGCAATTTCAGCCGCGCGCAGCATCCAGAATCCGGCGAACGCTATGCGATCGCGCAGGAATTTGTGCAGGTCGTGCAAGGACTGTGGCGGTCGTGGGACGCGGACCCGTATGTGCGCGACAAGGAACGCGGCGTCTATATCGACACCGACAAGCTGCACGCGCTCCAACACGCGGGCCACTACTTTCAGGTGGAGGGGCCGCTCAACGTCACACGCAGCGCGCAGGGCGAGCCGGTGCTGATTCAGGCGGGCTCGTCCGGCCCGGGCCAGCAATTGGGCGCGCGCTATGGCGAGGTGATCTTCACGGCGCAGCAGGATCTGCAGGCCGCGCAAACCTTCTACAACGAGCTCAAACAGCAGGTGAGCGCCGAGGGGCGAGACCCATCGCAGGTCAAGGTGATGCCGGGGCTGATGCCCATCGTGGGCCAGACCGAAGAGGAAGCGCGCGACAAGCTGGCGCGGCTGCAGGCCTTCACCGACCAGAGCAAGGCGCACCACATGTTGTCGGTGGAGCTGGACTACGACGTGAGCGGCCTCGATCTCGATGGCCAGGTGCCCGATCTACCGGAGGCCGATGGCGGTTTCAGCCGCAGAAAACTGCTGTTGAAAATCGCCAGGGACCAGCGGCTCACGCTGCGCCAGCTCTATCACCATGTGGCCAGCAGCCGTGGGCACCAGGTGGTCGCGGGCACCGCCGAGCAGATTGCCGACCACATGCAGCACTGGGTGGAAGCGGGCGCGGCAGATGGGTTCAACATCATGCCGGCGTATTTTCCGAGTGGCTTCGAGGAGTTCACCCGGCAGGTGGTGCCGATCCTGCAGGCGCGCGGGCTGTTTCGCAAAGACTACGAAGGCCACACGCTGCGCGAGCATCTGGGCCTGTCTCAGCCTCAGGCGGGCTTGCGCTCCAGCAGCATCGAGTCGCCGTAGCTGAAGAACCGGTAATGCTGACCGATCGCGTGCTGGTAGAGCGCCTTGATGTGGTCGTATCCGGCGAACGCGCTCACCAGCATCATCAGCGTGCTCTTGGGCAGATGGAAGTTGGTGATCAGCAGATTCACCACCTGGTATTGATAGCCGGGGGTGATGAAGATGTTGGTGTTGCCCGTGAACTCGCCGCTGCGGGCCCAGGACTCCAGCGTGCGCACGGTGGTGGTGCCGACCGCAATCACGCGGCCACCGCGCTGGCGGCAGCGCTCGAGTGCGGCGAGGGTCGGCAGGGGAATGTCGTACCACTCGCTGTGCATCATGTGCTCGGACAGGTTCTCGGTCTTCACCGGCTGGAACGTGCCCGCGCCGACGTGCAGCGTGACGCTGGCACGCTCCACGCCGCGCTCTTCGAGGCGTGCGAGCACGGATTCGTCGAAGTGCAGCGCCGCCGTCGGGGCGGCCACCGCGCCGGGGTGCGCCGCGAACACGGTCTGGTAGCGCTCGGTGTCTTCGACCTCGTCCGGGTCGTGCTCGCCGTCTTGCTGGCGACCGATGTAGGGCGGCAGCGGCAGGTGGCCGTGGCGGTCCATCAATTCGTAAGGGGTCTCGCCGTTCGGGCCGGTGAAGGCGACGTGAAACAGCGGGCCGTTCTCATCGGGCCAGCGGCCGATCAGCACCGCGTCGAAGCCGCCGTTGCGCAGGCCACCGCACAGGTGCATGCGGCCACCGATCAAGGGCTTCTTGCTGACGCGCATGTGCACCACGGCTTCGTTGCCCTGCAGCACGCGTTCGACCAGCAACTCCAGCTTGCCGCCGCTTTCCTTCTCGCCGAACAGACGCGCCTTGAGCACCTTGGTGTCGTTGAAGACCAGCAGATCGCCGGGCTGGAGCAGGTCGGGCAGTTCGCGGAAGATGCGGTCCACGGGCTGGGCGTCGCGGCCGTCGAGCAGGCGCGAGGCGCTGCGCACGGCGGTGGGGTGCTGCGCGATCAGCGATTCAGGAAGTTCGAAGTCGAAGTCGCTGAGCGTGAATTCGCGATGGGCGGCAGATGCCGACTCGGTGGGAGCGGCGCTGGTATGGGTATTTGACATGGGAAACTGGGAGCCATTCACGGGCTTCAAAGCGAAGCCGGTTGCTTGATGAATGCAGTGGCGGAGCCGAAAGGAAATCAAGCCTGTGCGTCGACCCAAAGGCCGGCGCGGTTGTTCGTAGTCTTCTATTTTAATTGCAGACCCATCAAGACATTCCTGAGCCGCCAGAATGGACACACAGCCTGCACTCGTTCAAGGAACTGGCATGAAAACTGGGCGCATCATGAGATTGGTGTCTTAGGCGTGTTAGCCTTCGCTCCGTTTGCTTTGTTCGCCCCTAGAGGGTTTCACTATTTTTCGCCCATGCCAGCCGCATCTTCTGGCTCTCGATCTTCTGAGTTGAGCGCGCCCCAAAAGGCGATGCACAAGCTCGGCCTGACGCGCGATATCGATCTGGCGCTTCATTTGCCGCATCGGTACGAAGACGAAACCCGCATCACCCTCATCCGCAATGCGCGCGATGGAGAGGCGACGCAGATCGAGGGCGAGGTCGTCTCCAGTGAAATCCAGATGCGTCCACGCCGCCAGTTGGTGGTGAAGATCGACGATGGCACGGGCGTGTGCGAACTGCGCTTTTTCAGTTTCTATCCCTCGCACCAAAAGACCATGGCGGTGGGCGAGCGCCTGCGCGCACGGGGCGAGATCAAGGGCGGGTTCTGGGGGCGGCAGATGCTGCACCCGGTGTTTCGCAAGGCCGAGGGCGAGCTGCCGGCGGCGTTGACGCCCGTCTATTCCACGGTGGCGCAACTCCCCCAGGCGTATTTGCGCCGCGCCGTGGCCAGCGCGCTGCGCCGTGTGGATCTGTCCGAGACGCTCGGGCCCGATCTGCCCCAGCCGCCCGTGGCCCTGCGCGGAGCCCAAGGGTTCGAGCCGCTGTGGAGTCTGGGCGATGCGCTGCACTTTCTGCACCACCCAACGCCCGACGTGGCGCTGGTCACATTGGAAGACCACAGCCACCCGGCATGGCAGCGCCTGAAGGCCGAAGAGTTGTTGGCGCAACAACTGTCGCAGCTGACGGCCAAGCGAGAGCGCGCACGTTTGCGCGCGCCCCTGCTCAAGCCCACGCCGGACTCGAGCGCGCTGCACGAACAACTCCAGGCGGTTCTGCCGTTCCATTTGACCGGGGCACAGCGCCGCGTCTGCGCCGAAATATTTGCCGATCTGGAGCGCGCCATCCCCATGCACCGCTTGTTGCAGGGCGATGTGGGCTCCGGAAAAACGGTGGTTGCGGCCATGGCTGCGGCGATTTGCATCGATTCCGGCTGGCAGTGCGCGCTGATGGCGCCCACGGAAATTCTGGCCGAGCAGCATTTCTCCAAGCTCATCGGCTGGATGGAGCCGCTGCTGGCCACGCGCGGCAAGTGCGTGGCGTGGCTGGCGGGCGGCCAGAAGAAGAAGGAACGCGCGCAAATGCTCGCATTGGTCGAGAGTGGCGAGGCGGCCCTGGTTGTTGGTACACATGCAGTCATTCAAGAGCAAGTGCACTTCAAGAATCTGGCCCTGGCCGTGATTGACGAGCAGCATCGCTTCGGAGTAGCCCAGCGATTGGCCCTGCGCCAGAAGCTGGCAGCGCAGGGAATGGAGCCTCACATGCTGATGATGAGTGCAACTCCTATACCAAGGACGCTTGCGATGAGCTACTTTGCTGATCTTGATGTTTCCACGATCGATGAACTTCCGCCCGGACGCACGCCGATCGTGACCAAAGTAATTTCCGACAGCCGAAAAGACCAGGTCATCGAGCGAATTGCCGCTCAAGTCGCCTCCGGGCGACAGGTCTATTGGGTCTGTCCGTTGATTGAAGAGAGTGAAGCGCTTGATTTGTCCAATGCCACTGCGACCCACACAGACCTCAGCGAAGCGCTGCCCGGTGTGACTGTGGGTCTGCTGCATTCGCGTATGCCTTCGACCGAAAAGAAAGCGGTGATGTCCCATTTCAAGGAGGGGACGACCGCTGTATTGGTCAGCACGACGGTCATCGAGGTGGGCGTGGACGTGCCCAATGCGTCGTTGATGGTCATCGAACACGCTGAACGTTTTGGACTTTCGCAGCTCCATCAATTGCGAGGCCGGGTAGGCCGCGGGGCTGCGGCCTCCGCATGTGTGTTACTTTATTCGACTGGCGAAAGCGGCCGTTTGGCCGAAACTGCGCGCGAAAGACTCAAGGCCATGGCGGAAACCAACGATGGATTCGAGATTGCACGACGCGATCTGGATATCCGCGGGCCGGGCGAACTGTTGGGCGCGCGCCAATCGGGTGACTCTTTGTTACGATTTGCTGATTTATCGGTGGATACTGATTTGTTGAGCTGGGCGCAGGACGCTGCGCCGAAAATGTTGGATCAATATCCGGCACTTTCGCAGCGCCATGTGGCGCGCTGGTTGGGCAGTAAATCTGATTTTTTGAAAGCGTAACGCTCATGCAAATCAGATTTTTCGATGTCAAGCGCTTGGAAGAAACGAAATTTTTTTCCGAAGCGATGGGAGTCTTTTTAAATAGCCATCTTTGCGCGGTGTTTAAGTGCCGATAGATGCAAAAGTCCGCAGATTGCAATTGTTTGGAGTTGCTCAATTGTTTTTGCGGTTTGCATGGAATTGGCGCACACGATACTGTCGACAGCGCCGCAGTGCAAAATGTTGTAAGGCCTTGCAGGAAATCACATGACCCTCACAGAACTCAAATATATCGTCGCAGTCGCCCGGGAGAAGCACTTTGGTCGCGCGGCCGACGCTTGCTACGTCTCCCAGCCCACCTTGTCTGTAGCGGTTAAAAAGCTCGAAGACGAGTTGGAAATCAAACTGTTCGAGCGCAGTGCCGGTGATGTGTCTGTCACACCTTTGGGTGAACAGATCGTCCGCCAGGCGCAAAGCGTGCTGGAACAAGCCGCCGCCATCAAGGAAATCGCCAAGCGCGGCAAGGACCCGCTCGCCGGTGCCTTGACCCTGGGCGTGATCTATACCGTTGGCCCTTACCTGCTCCCAGAGCTGGTGCGCCACGCGATTGCGCGTACGCCACAAATGCCGCTGATGCTGCAGGAAAACTTCACCGCCAAGCTGCTGGAAATGCTGCGTACCGGTGAAATTGATTGCGCCATCATGGCTGAACCGTTCCCGGATACCGGCCTCGCGCTGGCACCCTTGTATGACGAGCCCTTCATGGCCGCCGTCCCCGCAAGCCATCCGCTGTCCGAAAAGCCAAGCGTCACCGCTTCCGAGCTGAAGAACGAAACCATGCTGCTGTTGGGCGCGGGCCATTGCTTCCGCGACCACGTGCTGGAAGTCTGCCCAGAGTTTGCCCGCTACGCGAGCAATTCCGAAGGCATTCGCCGCACCTTCGAAGGTTCGTCCCTCGAAACCATCAAGCACATGGTGTCGGCCGGTATGGGCGTGACCCTGGTGCCGCGTCTGTCGGTTCCACGCGATGCGCTGATCACCACATCGCGCCGCCGCAAGAGCGATGACGCACACATCCGTTACCTGCCCATCCGGGAAGAAGACGGCAGTGGCCCTCCAATGCGCCGCGTCGTGCTGGCATGGCGTCGCAGCTTTACCCGTTACGAAGCGATTGCTGCGCTGCGCAACGCGGTGTTCGCCTGCGAACTGCCTGGCGTGACCCGTCTGTCGTAAGTCATAGACCCACGACAGTTGAAGAGTTGATACGCAAGTCAAAGGCGCTGACCGGTTTCGGTCAGCGCCTTTTTCTCGTGGCCTTTCCGATGCGGTTTCGTGTGACGTGCAGCGCTGCACGCACGGCCCGAAGAAGTCGCCCAGCGCGAAAGATCTTTTTCGGTGGCGTATAAACGGTGGGCCAGCGGCGGGCCCGGGTTGCTTGATCGACCTTGCGACTGTCTCGTCGGCTGGCGTTTCCTGTTCGTACGTAATCACTCGGTTTGTTGAATGTCTTCCTCTGCTGCTGCGCCGCGCTCGCGTCTGTCTCTCTATCTTGATTTGATCCGCTTCAACCGTCCCGCGGGATGGTTGGTGCTGGTCTGGCCCACGCTGGCCTCGCTGTGGTTGGCCTCCGACGGGTTCCCGGGTTGGCACTTGCTGGTGGTGTTTGTGCTGGGCACCTTTCTGATGCGCAGCGCCGGCTGCTGCATCAACGACATCGCCGATCGCAAGTTCGATCTGCACGTCAAACGCACCCAGGCGCGACCCATCACCAGCGGCCAGGTGTCGGTGTTCGAA
Organism: uncultured Comamonadaceae bacterium; assembly: GCA_937862875.1. Taxonomy (GTDB): domain Bacteria; phylum Pseudomonadota; class Gammaproteobacteria; order Burkholderiales; family Burkholderiaceae_C; genus Diaphorobacter_A. The sequence goes on along the minus strand of CALMCS010000032.1, from coordinate 8,414 downwards.
GCGTCGATGGTGGGCGTGGTGCTGACCCTGATCTCGCTCGGGTTGGTGCTTTCCACGCGCTGGGAGGCGGTGGCCTGGTCGGTGCCTGCCGTGCTGTTCACGATTCTCTATCCGTTCACCAAGCGGTTTTTCTCGATGCCGCAGGCCTTTCTGGGCATTGCCTTCAACTTCGGCATCGTGATCGCGTTTGCGGCCGTGATCGGCACGGTGCCGCTGACGGGCTGGCTGCTGTGGACGGCCAATATGTTCATGGTGCTGGCGTATGACACCGAGTACGCGATGGTCGACCGCGACGACGATCTGAAGATCGGCATGAAAACCTCGGCGATCACGCTGGGCCGTTTCGATGTGGCGGGCGTGATGCTGTTCTTCGCTCTGTGCTGGGGGCTGACGGCCGTGGCGATTGCGCCGTACCACCTCGGCTGGCCGTTCTGGCTGGGCATGGGCGTTGCGGCGGCGCAGATGCTGTGGCATTACACGCTGATTCGCCACCGCACCCGCGAAGGCTGCTTCGTGGCATTCAGCAAAAGCCACTGGATGGGCGTGGCGATCTTTGTCGGCGTAGTGTTGGGATTTGCAATGCGCTGAACCAACCCCATATATGAAACTATGACTGGTCAAACAATTCATTCGCCCGATCAACTCGCCGCTGCTGCGGGACTGACTTCGCTGCGTGCGTCTCCGCGCATGCCGGTGCTGTTCCTGGGCCACGGCAGCCCGATGAACGCCATCGAGGACAACGAATACCGCCGCAGCTGGCAGGCGCTCGGTGACTCGCTGATCCGCCAATATGGCAAGCCGCAGCTGATCCTGTGTGTCTCGGCGCATTGGCTGACGCAGCAGGACTGGGCGGTGACCGGAATGGAAAAGCCGCGCACCATCCACGATTTCGGCGGCTTCCCGCAAGAGCTGTTCGCGCAGCAATACCCCGCGCCGGGCGCTCCCGCCGTGGCGCTGGAGTTGGCCGAGCGGCTGAACTCCCCAGAGGCTGATCGCCCGATGCTGGTCGACGCGGCGGAGTGGGGGCTGGACCACGGCACCTGGAGCGTGATCAAGCCGATGTTTCCCACCGCCGACATTCCGGTGATGCAGCTCAGCCTGGTGTACGAGCGCTCGCCCGAGGAACATTTCGCGCTGGGCCAGCAACTGCGGGCCTTGCGGGAGCAGGGCGTGTTGATCGTCGGCAGCGGCAACATCGTGCACAACCTGCGCGCCATGCAGCGCACCAGCTCCGGCCTTCAGGCCTATGACTGGGCGCTGGAGTTTGACGCGCATGTGGCCGACAAGGTGAGCTCCGGCGATCTGGCGGCGTTGGCGCGCTTTCACGATCTGGGACAGGTCGCGCAGATGGCGCACCCCACGTTTGAGCACTATCTGCCGCTGCTCCACGCCGCTGGCGCGGTGCACCCGGGCGAAACGCCGCAGTTTTTCAACAGCGATTTCCAGATGGCCGCGATTTCCATGCGCTCGATGATTTGGGGCGCGGCAGATACGCCGGGTATCGGTTTGAAACACCTCGGCTGATCATGAACAATTGTCATTGACGTGGGCTATATTGAATAGAAATCGCTATTTCATTGTCTATTCAATAGGAGTGCTCTATGGATCAGAATGTCATCGTCATGAGTTTCGCGGACGAAAGCAAGGCGTATCAAGCTTTGTCCGAATTGAAGACCCTAGCCAGTGACGGCAAGGTGCAGGTACAGAACGCGGCGGTGGTGCACCGCGCGCTCGACGGCGTGTTTGCGGTCAAGGACGGCGCGTCGGACGGCAGCGCCGCCACCGCGCCGCTGACCGGTACGCTCGTCGGTTCCCTGATCGGCATGCTGGCCGGTCCCGTGGGCATGCTGCTGGGCGGCGCGTACGGTGCGTTGTTGGGCGGTGCCGTGTCGATCGACAAGGTGCAGGACAGCGCCAGCGTGCTGGACCAGATGATGCAAGCCATGCCGCCAGGCTCCACGTCGCTGATCGCGACCGTGGGTGAGGACTCCACCGATGCGGTGAATGCCCTGTCCGCCCGACTCGGTGGTCTGGTGGTGCGCCGTCCGCTGGCACTGGTCGAGGAAGAAGTGGCTGCGGAGCAAGACGCCGTCGCCGCTGCGGCCAAGGAAGCCCGCCGCGTGCTGCGCGAAAAGAAGAGCGCCGAATGGCACGGCAAGGTCGATGAGTGGAAAGACGACATCGGCGACGGCCTGGACAAGCTCAAGGCCAGCATCCACAACCTCTTCAGCTCCAAGAAGAGCTGAGTCGGCTCGGCGCCGTTTGTTCGTTCGTTCGCGAACAGGCGCTGACCCTTCATGCAAAGCGCGCGGCACTGCCGCGCGTTTTTGCGTGTGCCGCTTGCTTCGCGTTCGCCGCGCCGCTGAGGCCGCAGTGTCAGCCGCCAAACATCCGCTTGAGCCAGCCACTCTTCTTGGGGGCGTTCATCTCTTTGACGAGGCTTTCGTGAATGGAGCGAAAGTAGGTAGATTGCGGATCGAGTGCAATCGCCACCTGGACATGCTGCAGCGCTGCCTCGTTCTCCTGGAAGTTCTCTTGCAGCACCACGGCGAGATCGCCATGTGAGGGCGCGTAGTCTTCGTGCGCGGCGATGTTCTGCTCCATCCATTCGCGCGCCTCATCGTATTGACCGAGCCAGCGTTTGGCCATGCCCATCATCCGGACGATCTCCGGCGGTGCATTGGGCTTGCGCGCATGCGGCTCCACCAGCTTCAGCAGTTCTTTGCCGGTGCTTCTGTTGAACAGCAGCCAGCCGTAGGCGATCGTGCCTTCGAGGTCACCGTTCACCGTGTCCATGCGGGTGAAGTAGCGCTTGGCATTGGCGGCGTCGCCCAGCTGGTGGTAGCTGCGGCCGAGGCCCGAGAGCACCCAATCCCATTCGGGCTCGCGCTTGAGCAGATCCAGCCACTCGTCGATGGCCTCCTGATGGCGATCGAGATATTGCAGCGTGAGTGCGCGATTCATCTGCACCGCGTTGGTGGGGCCCAGAAGTTGGCGCGCGCGATCGAGGTGGGCGATGGCGAGCTGGTACTCGCCCAATTGAAGGAGCGATGTGCCCGCGTTGTACCCCACCATGCCGTTGTGCGGTGCCGCGCGACCGGCTTCGTTCCACAGCGCGATGGCTTCGTGGTTGCGGCCCAGATCGCCCAGCAGCGCAGCGCTGTTCGTGGTGGCGCGCTGGTCATTCGGAGCCAGGCGCATGGCCTGCTGGAAGTCGTTGAGCGCCGCTTCGAGTTGTCCCGCCTGGCGCAATTGCCAACCGCGCGCGATGAGCAGGTTGGCGTTGGGTGCACCGCTGGCGATGGCCCGATTCAGCAGCTCCATGGCCTCGCGGGATCTGCCGTTGTTGTCCAGCAGCACGGACTGGGTTGCCAGCGCCAGTGCGCATTGGGGATCGCGTTTCAATGCCTGCTGCACGTCCTGCGCGGACGCATCTTCGTCGCCGCGCTTGAGGTGGGCCCGTGCGCGCATCGCCCACGCATGTGCGTCGCGCGGGTGTTGTTCCGAGGCGCGCTCCGCCAGCTCGTAAGCCGCACCCCAGTCCTCACAGTTGTCTGCCTCGATGAATGCGTCGTTGAACTCGGCCATGGTCTGCGTCATGCGGTGCTTTCTCGATCGATCGATCACTGAACGTGAACAGTGGGGCTCGCTTATTGCGGCAGCAGCAGCTTGGTATCTGCGTCGCAGGACGACGGCAGCTCTTCCTTGGGAATGTCCGGACTGCCGCACTGCCATCTCTTGAGCTCGGTGGACTTCTTGCCGGTCTTGAACTGCGGCACCCAGGTGATGTGTTTGCCGTGGATGCGGCCGTTCGCGACGGCCGAGTCAATGGTGGCGGTGATCGCGCCGTTGCGCTGGTCCACCTGCAACGCGCTGATGCCGCTGGGCAGCGTGGGGCTGACGCCCAGCGTGTCGATGTCCGCCGCGAACGAGCCGGTACGCGCATAGTGGCTGGCGGCCAGACCGGTCACCGGTTTGACCACTTGCACGATCTCGCCGACCGCATCGCGTGCGGCTGCGGCGTCTGGGTTATTCGAATCGTAGATCGCGCTTTTCACCATGGAGATGGTGAGCCCGCCACCCACCAACAGCACCACCAGGCTGACGGCGGTGATGGCGATCACACGCACGGACTTGCGGCGTGCGGCGTGTGAGTCGATGTAGCGACGCAGATTGTTCGGACCGGCCTTGCGGCGCACCACGTACACATCGGTGATCACGTTGTGCGCATACTGGTCGCTGAACACCGCGCGGTTGAAGAAGTGAAAGAGAAACGGCACGCCCAGGTTGGAGGCGTACTTGAGAATCTCGCGCAGCGTGGCACGCAGCACACCCGGGTTGTCACCTGCTGTGGTCACCACGCGCAGGCCAAACAGGCGCTTGCCGATGGATCCCCCCAGACTGTTGAGCCAGCCGGTGATCACAAACGGCAGCAGGATCGAGACGACGATCACGAGCGTCGAGATCAGCGGATCGCTGCTCCAGGACATGCCCTGTACATGGAGCGCGGACATGCCGAATATCGGCAGCAAGGCGCTGCTGACGATGATCAATGCGGCATCGACCAAGGTGGCAAACACGCGCATCAGCGAGTCGGGTTCGGCGGCTCCGTAGTGGACTTCCGACTCGGTGCGCTGCACCGGTTTGCGCATCGGTGCGGGCGGCTCGGACAGCCCCGGCGCCACAAACGGGTTGGCGGCCACCGCGTCAGTGGCAACCCCCAGCGGCTTGCCGCAACTGAAGCAATCTTTATAGCTTTTGGGGTTTTGCCAATTGCAGTGAGGGCATTGCATGGTGTGCCTGGTGAGTTGGGGCCAAGCACACAGTCTAAAAGAAAACTATTTACTTGCCGAATTCGGTAGCTAATTCCTGTGCTCGCTTTTGCGCGGCCTTCAGCGCGTCGGCGAAATGCTCGGGAATGTGGGTGGCCTGCATGTGCGTGATCGCTGCGTGGGTCGTTCCGCCCTTGCTGGTCACGCGTTGGCGCAGCACATCGGCGCTCTCGTCGGAGCGTGCGGCGAGTTCGGAGGCACCCTGGAAGGTCGCCACCGCGAGTTGGTAGGCCTGCGCCGCGGGCAGACCCATGTCCTCGCCCGCCTTGGTCATGGCTTCGAGGAACAGGAACACGTAGGCCGGGCCGGAGCCGGACAGGGCGGTCACTGCGTCGAGATCGTTCTCGGTCTTCACCCAGACGAACTGGCCGGTGGTGCTGATCACGCGTTCGATCAGCAGCTTTTCATCGGTGGTCACCGCGGCGCGTGCGAACAGGCCGGTGATGCCCTTGCCGACGAGCGCGGGCGTATTGGGCATGGCACGCACGATGCGGTCGGTGGCCAGCCACGCGGCGATGCTGTCGGACGTAATGCCGGCCGCAATGCTCAGGTGCACTGCCGAGCGCGTGAATTGCGCGGCGACGGCGGCGGCTTCCTTGAAGGTTTGGGGCTTCACCGCCCAGACCACCAGCTGCGCCTTGGCCAGCGCCTCACCCGCCTCGGGCAGCGCGTCGATGCCGAAGTTCTTCTTCAGGTTGGCGCGCGCTTCTTCCCACGGCTCGACCACCAGGATTTGAGCGGGAGTGACGCCCTGGGCAATCAGGCCGCCAATGATGGCGCTGGCCATGTTGCCGCCGCCGATGAAGGCCATGGTGGGAAATGTGGAAGAAGCGGTGTTGTGGGCTGACATGGGAGATGTTCAATCGAATCGGGAGAGTCGGAAGTAGTGCTCAGTGAGCTGATGTTGACTATACCGCCATGGCGCTAGTGAATTATTCGGCGATGCACCCTGAAACTTCGGCCAAAGCGACGAATTGCGTCACTTCGGCGGGATTGAAGTTGTTATCGCTCGCCAGCACCAGAACGCGCTCGCCCGAGGCCAGCGGCGGCCCCCAGGTCATTCCTTCGAGGTTGTCGACGCTGCGCAGCCCCAGTTGAGCGAAATCGAGCAGCAGTTCCTTCGCGGCGACGCGGAACTGGCCGGGTACGAGGCGCGGCAGGTTCAGGGTATCGGTCCCCATCTGCGCGGCATCGCCTTGAATGCGGATGCGGTACAGCCGCGCCCCCCAGCCGAAATCGACCGAGAACGAGCGCTCCAGCACCAGCAGGTGGTCCGGCCCATCGGCGAGGATGTCGCTCACCCCATTGACCGCGCGGTGGCGCAGCAGCCAGATGGTGCCGGGCAGGGCGTCGGGTTGGTAGGCGATCTGGCGGATGGGTGCGTGTGTCTGCGCGTTCAGCGCCGTGATGCGCACGGGCGCTCCCGCATCGCCGGGGCTGGGCATGGGGCCGTCCTGTTTGAGCGCGCCCTCCATGGCGAGCCAGAGCGTCTGTCCGTCCTCGCTGAAGCCCATGCCCTCGAGCGTGAAGCCGCCGCGCGGCCCGGTGGTGGCGGCCTCGCGGGGATCCTGGGGTCGCTGCAGCAGTAGCGGCAACGGCCATGCCCGCAGCCATGGACCGCCGCGCTCGGCTTCGTAAAGCCCCGGGCCGAAGCCGCGCGCAAAGTCGCCTTCGCTGGTCCATAGCAGCGTGCGGGTGTGCGGATTCACGCGCATGGCTTCGGCATCGGGGACCGGCATGTCGCTGGCGGCTTGGCGCGTGTTGGCAAACGAACGTTGCCCTTCGCCCTTCAATTCATGCATGCCGGTGAGCCACGCGTCGTGCAATCCGTGGCCGTCGTACCGCAGCTGCGCCGTGTAGTAACGCGCCGGGCCGTGCTCCGCGCGGTCGTCGCTGACCAGCAGGTATTCACCGCGTTCCGCATCCCAGTCGATCGACGACAGCCCACCCACGGGAACGCCGCCGTAGCGCGTGTCCACGTCCCAACGGATTTCCCCCAGCAGGCGAAAGCGATGCGCGCTGTCCGATCCCGATCCCGATCCTGATCGGCAACTCGAGTGACTACCGCTCTGGGCCTTTGTCGTCATCTTCGCCGCGGTGGCGCTGGATGCTGGGGCGGTGCTGCCGCAGCCCGTCATCACGATTGTTAGCACCATCGCGAGCAGGACTGTGCTACACCGTCGACATCGAGTTTTCGCACTCCAAAAAAACAAGGCGAAGGACGCGGGTGTGAGGAGGGGCATGTGGTTCAACGAATGAAAAAAGCGTCTTTCAATGACCGTCGTTGCGTATCCGATAGAGCGGTTTCAGTGATTGCTTGCCTGTCTATTTTCAAGTAAGGAGGCCCGGATCGAATCTCCTCTTTGTTTCCTCTTCCTCTTCTTTCTCAACTTCCTGCGCGCCTCAAATTGGTGAAAGAACCGGTTGACAATCGCCGGGGGATGAATTGTTCACAATTTGAGCCGTCGCATGTCACGCGGGTTGAATACATTTCGTCGGCATGCATTGCTTTGCATCGCATTCGCTGTTCAACCTATCTCATTGCTGGCATTGCATTGCATTGCATTGCATTGACGCGGGACTGGGCAGCGGAAGCGGAAGCGACCAACATTATTAGAAATCAATGGATTGAAAGGATTATTCAATATGTCATCCAACATGAAAAAGTGGGCAGCCGAGTTCATCGGTACCTTCTGGCTGACGTTCGGCGGCTGCGGCAGTGCCGTACTCGCTGCAGCGTTTCCGGGCGTGGGCATTGGCCTTCTGGGCGTTTCGTTTGCCTTCGGCCTGACCGTGGTGACCGGTGCCTACGCACTCGGCCCGATCTCGGGTGGTCACTTCAACCCAGCGGTTTCCGTGGGTCTGATGATGGGCGGTCGCTTCAAGGCGTCTGAACTGCCGGGCTACATCATTGCCCAGGTGCTGGGCGCGATCGCCGCCGGCGCGGTGCTGTACGTGATCGCCACCGGCAAGCCCGGTGCGGACATCGGCGGCTTCGCCACGAATGGCTTTGGTGAGCATTCGCCTGGCGGTTACTCGATGATGGCTGCACTGGTGGCCGAAGTCGTGCTGACGGCAATTTTTGTGATCGTGATTCTGGGCGCGACTGCCAAGAAGGCCGCTGGCGGTTTCGCCGGAATGGCGATTGGTCTTTGCCTGACGCTGATTCACCTGATCTCGATCCCTGTGACGAATACGTCCGTGAACCCTGCTCGCAGCACCGGTGTGGCACTGTTTGGTCCTTCGATCGCGATGTCGCAACTGTGGTTCTTCTGGGTCATGCCCATCGTAGGTGCCATCATCGGCGCCCTGATCTACAAGCTTTTCCTCGCAGACGACAACGAGTAATCCCTAGATTCCCGTCCAATGAAAAAGAGATGAGGCCTTTGGGTCTCATCTCTTTTTTTTGTTTTTCACCGATTTTCTGGGAGCTTGAACGAGCACTCTGACGAACTCGTTTGCTGTGCTTTGGCTTGGAGTTTTCGTTTTGAGATGACGATATAGGGCCCTATGCGTTGTTGCGATGCCTTGCCGTACAGGAGTACTGTCTGCGCCATCGACGCCTAGCCTAGGACCCTATCT
>CALMCS010000031.1 GCA_937862875.1 uncultured Comamonadaceae bacterium | reverse complement strand
GCGAGCGCAATCGCGCTTTCATAGGGAACGATTTGGTAAGCCGTATGCGTGAAGTGGCCTAGCTGCTTTTCGATGGCCGCGACGATTTTTGGATGGCGGTGGCCGGTGTTGAGCACGGCGATGCCTGCAGCAAAATCTATGTATTGCTTGCCTTCGACATCGGTGATCAGCGCGTTGTCGGCCTGCGCAGCGTGAAAGTCGCACATTACGCCCACGCCACGGGGGGCGGCGGCAAGGCGGCGGTTCTTGAGTTCGGCATTGGTGGTCATGGGAAATCCTTGGGTGAATTGTTGGGTAGATTGGTGAATCGACAGGACTCCATTGAACGTCAGATTAGCTCCTTGAATGGTTCCACTTTTGCGAGAAAATAGGGGGCCTATTTGGATTGGCAAAAAACGGCAATAAACGGGAGAAAGCGGTTCCATGGCAAAGAGTTCGGTGTGCGTTGATTGGTTGCTGCAAAAGGGCTGGGGTTCGACGCTGGCAGAGCAGCAGGGCGCGCGCCTCACGCTCGTCGAGCAGCTCTGCGCCTTGCTGCGTGAAGGCATTGCGACGGGCGCGCTCAAGCCCGGCGAGCGCCTGCCAGCCACGCGCGATCTGATGAAGGGGCTCGACGTGTCGCGCAACACGGCACTGCATGCCTACGAGCAGCTGCGCGTCGAGGGCTATCTGGTCAGCCATGTGGGCAGTGGCACCTTCGTGGCGCAGATCACGCCCGAGTTGCTGTTGCGCGCGCCGCGTGCATCACGTGCGAGCCGGATGGCGGCGGCGCCAACGCCTGTCCGTCATCGCGAAGTGGTGCTGTCGAAAGGCGCGCAGCAGGTGCTGGCCCATGCCTCGGCGGCGGATCGCCAATGGGGCGCGTTCATGCCCGGCGTGCCGGACGTGTCGCAGTTTCCGCGCGCCGTCTACGCGCGCATCCTGAACCGCCTGTGGCGGCACGCGCAGCCCGAAATGCTGACCTACGACACCGCTGGAGGCGCGCAGCCGCTCAAGCAGGCGCTGGTCGACTATCTGCGCGTGGCGCGGTCTGTGCAATGCATGCCCGAGCAGATCCTCATCACCGAAGGCGTACACCAAGCCGTCGATCTGACGGTGCGCACGCTGGTCGATCCGGAGGATTTCGTCTGGATGGAAGACCCCGGCTACTGGGGCATCGCGAATGTGTTGCGCATGTCGCCGGGTGTCGAAGTCGTGGGCCGCGCGGTCGATGACGAAGGCATCACGCTCGACGAACAGGCCACGCCGCCCAAGCTGATCTGTGTGACGCCATCGCACCAATATCCGCTCGGCACGGTGATGAGTCTCGCGCGCCGCAAGGCACTGCTGGCTTATGCACGCAAGCATGGCGTTTGGATTCTGGAGGACGACTACGACAGCGAATTCCGCTTCGCCAGTCGGCCGATTCCCGCCATGCAGGGACTGGAGCAGGATGCCCCCGTCATCTACATCGGCACCTTCAGCAAGACGCTTTTTCCGGGCCTGCGCGTGGGCTACATGGTGCTGCCGCCAGAGCTGGTCACGCCCATGCGCCGCATGCACGCCGAGCTCTACCGCGAAGGTCACGTGGTCACGCAACTGGCGCTTGCCGAGCTGATCCGCGAAGGCCACTACGCCGCCCACATCCGCAAGATGCGCGTGCTCTACGGCCGCCGCCGCGAATGGCTGCGCACGCTGATCCTGCGCTATCTGGGCGAGGAGTTTCTGATCGAGCCGGACAGCCAGGCCGGCCTGCAACTCGTGCTGCGCCTGCCCGATCATTTCGACGACGTGCAACTCGCGCAGACGCTGCAATCACGCGGCGTTCTGGGCCGACCGCTCTCGCGCTACTACCGCTCGCCCGAGCCCGCCAAGGGCCTGCTGCTGGGCTATGCCGCCATTCCCGAAGACACCATGCAATCCGCTTTCTTCATCCTGCTGCAGGCACTGAAGGAGTGCGGCGTGAAGCCAGGAACACGCCGCTGATGCAGTGAAGGGATGACGCCGCCCACGCGCGGGTTGGCGAATTGTTAACCCCATGCTGTTGTAATTAACATTATAATTGCAAATCA
>CALMCS010000030.1 GCA_937862875.1 uncultured Comamonadaceae bacterium | reverse complement strand
CCTCAGGGCCATATCGCTGCGTGATGTCTTTCAAGCGCTCGGCGATCTCGTCCATCGCCTGCTCCCAGCCAATTTCCTGCCACTGCCCAGCCCCTCGTTCGCCCACGCGTTTCAACGGACGGGTCACGCGCCCGGCGTGCGCGAATCCGCTCGGCGCGTGTACGCCTTTCATGCAGATGTTGGCCCGCAGCGGACGCGGATCCATGGCCTGCACCCGCACGTCGCCAACCAGGCCGGACTCGGGCACTTCGGTCTTCACTTGACAGTAAATGTCGCAGCCGGAGCAGAGGGTTCGTTTTATGATGCTTGTCATAAATAGAAGTCTAGAAGCAGCCGTTCCCCGGACTTGTCCGGGTTCGGACAAAGAAGGGTAATCACCGATGAATTTTGCGCACCCCCACTTATCGCCAACCCAGATTCAAACCATGGATTGGCTGGCCGTCCTGAACGCCGAGCAACAGGCCTATGTGGCCAGCACCATCGAGGTCACCGCCGCCGCCCCCGGCGATATCGTCTGCAGAAGCGGGCAGCAGCCGACCCACTGGATTGGCGTGGTTCAGGGCTTGGTCAAGATGAGCGAAAACGCTGCCAATGGCCGAACCGTGACCTTTGCGGGCTTTCCCCCCGGAGGCTGGTTTGGCGAAGGCACTTTGCTGGAAGAAGGGCGTTACCGCTACGAAATCCAGTCCCTGCAGGACAGCGTACTGGCCCAATTGCCAGCCCTCGTTTTCCATCGGCTTTTGCGCGAGAGCATTGGCTTCAACCAATTTCTGATGCGCCAGTTCAACCAACGACTGGGCCAATTCATTGCCTACAAGGCGGCTGAACACACCCTGCCGTTGGAGCAGCAACTGGCAAGAGCGTTGGTCACGCTGTTCGACCCGGGCATCTACCGCAGCGCGCCGCGCAAACTCAAGATCACGCAACAGGAATTGGGTTATCTGGTCGGCACCACGCGCCAGCAAATCAATCAGGCGCTGCAAGTGCTTGAACAGGCCCACGCGGCAAGGGCCGGGTACGGGGGCGTAGAGCTGCTGGACTTCGAGAAGCTGCGCGCCCTGTGCAACGTGAGCTGAGGCGCCCAGGCGCCTCTGTGACACTCAGTCCGGCTTCACACCCGCGCGCTTGAGCACCTTCTGCCAGCGCGTTTGCTCGGCCGCAATGAACTGTGCAAACTGCGCAGGCGTACCGCCAATCGCTTCCGCCGCATCGCCTTGCAGGCGCGCCATCGCGTCGGGCGACTTCACGGCCTTGGCGGTTTCCACGGCGAGCTTGTCGATGTGCTCCTGCTTCATGGTCGAGGGCGCGAGCATGCCGTACCACTGCGTCATTTCAAATCCGGGATAGCCTTGCTCGGCCACGGTCGGCACATCCGGCAGCTGCGGCAGCCGCGTGGTGGAGCCGGTGGCAATGCAGCGCACCTTGCCCGCCTTGATGAACTGCAGCAGCGCGGCAGCACCCACGGCGGCTGCATCAAGGCGACCGGCCAGCAAGTCCTGCATCATCGGACCGGTGCCGCGATACGGTACGTGCAGCATGAACATATCGGACGTCATCTTCAGGTACTCGAAGGCCAGATGCCCGGCACTTCCATTGCCCGCCGAGCCATAGCTGAGCTTGCCGGGCCGCGACTTGGCGTACGCCACCAGCTCGCGCAGATTCTTCACCGGCACATCGGGATGCACCACATACAGGCTCGGCACCTTGGCGAGCAGCGAGACGGGTTTGAAATCCTTGTTGGGATCGTAGGGCAGCTTTTCGAAGATGAACGGGTTCACCGCCAGCGTGCCGATGTGACCCAGAATCACGGTGTGCTGGTCGTCGGAGCGCGCCACTTCCTGCATTGCGATATTGCCCGCAGCGCCAGGTTTGTTGTCGACAAACACGCTTTGCCCCAGCGTCTTGGACAACTCCGCTGCGGTCGAGCGGGCCACGATTTCGGAGCTGCCACCGGGCGCAAACGGCACCACGAAACGCACCGCCTTGCTCGGCCAACTGCCTTGCGCATAGGCGCTTGGCAGCAGGCCGCCCATCGCGGCTGCGCCTGCGGCGGTGAGCAGGGTACGGCGGCGGCGGTCTACGTCGATCGACGCCGCGTGCATTGTCAAGAATGGGTCTGGATGCGAGCTCATGTGAGGGTTCCCCTTTGTTGGATTGCTGGTGCCGCTCCCGGTGGCACCGCGCCCTCACATACTGCCTCCATTCGCCGTCACATAGCTGTCAAATTGCTGTCTTGGACATGAGGGAAAACCTGAGATTGCAGGCGCGTTGACGGGTCTGCGCACCAGTGCGCGCAGCGCCGCCCATGCAAACTGGTCGAGCTCCAAGGTTTCACTTCACACGCAGTCATTCCTCCGTGCCGGGAAAGAAGATGGTGTACGCAGCAATACTCGTAAAGATCAACGAATCAACAGCACTCGCGGTCATGGACTTCGCTGCGTTATAGGTATCTGATACCGCCGCCGAAGTAGCCTGGTACGTCTGCGATGCCGCTGCAGCACCCGACAACGTGGAGTTGTACGTCCCCTTCATCACAGACGTTGCCACATTGAACACTCCCGTCAATGCAGGCTTTGCCGCATTGACCGTCCCTGTCAGGACAGGCGTTGCCGCGTTGATCACGCCCGTCAATACAGGGGATGCTGTGTCGATCACGGCCGACACCACCGGACTCGTGATGTCGACAGCCAACTCCACTACATTGGATACCACAGTGCTTGCCATTTTGACATCTGGATGGGAAGCAATGGACTCCGCCACCGCCGCTCCCACCACATACATCTCACTGGCCATCCTCTGGTTTTCGGGAGACAGAACCGATCGAGACAGAGCGCCCAGATAGTTCGAGTCGGTCGTCCCCGCAATCACCATATTCGCCATGAGCAGGTACTGCGTGGATTGGGGCTGAGCCAATTCAGCGTTATCCAGCACCGAACGACTCACTACGTTCAATGTCGCCGTGATGATGGACTCATCGTTGGTGGCGTTGCTCAGGTAACCGCGCAGCAATTCCAGAGTGGCCTCCTTGCCTTGCAAGTGCGCCACCGTCGCCAGCGTTTTGCGGAAAACATCGTCTTTCAGGACACCATCCACCGTATTCAGCAAACCCGTGGCTATCTTGGTTCCCCAATTCTTTACCGTCTCGTATTTCAGGACCGAATAGTCGAGTTTCTCTGCCGCCAAGGCCACCAATTGCTTTTCGGGAATTTGCTCTCGAACGAAGCTCAGCACAGCACTCATGCCCTCACCCGTGGATTCCAGAAGTTTGACAGCGCGATCTTCCAACGGCTTGGTATCGGCGGTCACAGCGAAGAACAACGCGTCGGCCATCAACCGAATCGATGGATCCTCGTCCTTGACCAAGTCGGGGTTTTCCAAAATCGCCTTGTCCACTGCGGCAGTGATCAGCAAAGTCGTCTTTTCACTGCCGCTCCCCGACTGGGCCAGCAACGTCAACGCCCCCAAAACCACTTCCTTGCCATGAAGGTGAGCCATAGTGGCAATTACCTTCTCCAGCTTGCGGTCCTCGATTGCGTATTCCAGATTATTCAGCCCCAGGTTGAGCAGCTTTTCCATCGTCTCCTTGCCAAAGCTGGACTCCATCAGTTCGCGCATCGTGCCGGGTTCCGTGAATTCAGTGGCAATGTTGACCATGGCTTTCGTAGAGACCCAGTCGCGCACTCCGTGGATGCCATCTGCTGCCACGTTGGGAGCTGCAGCAATCCATCCCGCTGCACGGTCCTTCAAAGATTCTGAGGGCTGGTCCGCAACGGCAAAATGAAAGGCATCTGCCATGAAGCGGTACTTCTCTTCGCCGCCACGTTGATTCTCTGGCTGATTGATGATGGCTTGATTCAAGATGAACGCGGCCACTACAGCACCGGCAGGTCCGGCCGTTGCCGTCAGCATCTCTTTCAAGGCCTCCGGACCATGAAGCTCCACCATCGTCGCCAAGCTGCGCTGCACAATTTTCTCACCCAAGCCATCCGCTGCCTGCGACGCGATCCAGGAGGACAGGTCCGGATGCAACTTCACCACATCTTCGAAACGCCCTATCAAGGTCTCGATCTGAGCGGCGACCTCTTCCTTGGTTTCTCCGGTAAGAATCTTCGCGCCGGCCGACACGATTGCGGCCGTGCGATCACCCAGAAAGGTCGCCCCGCTCGTCGCGGCGACACCGGCATCCACGAGGCTGCGCACGATCGAGTCGGCCATCCGCGGATGATGGGCATCGACGGCGGTGGGACCCGAAGTGACACGACCCAAAACTCGGTTAACCACTGCGCTCACGCTGTTGATCGCGGACAGCGCCACCGACTTCACCAAGGCGGACAACCCGCCAGAAATCACTCCAGACAAACTCATTTCCGCCACCTTCCTTCATTCACTCGTTCATTCAGCTGTTGAATACGCTCAGGCGAACTGCATCGGCGCACCGGCACCGGGGATGACAGAGTTGACGGAAGAAGCGGAGAGATGGTTCTTTTGCGCCACCATGTTCAAGAGCGCAGTCTGCCAACGCTCGAGGTCGTTGACAAAGGTCTCGATGGCGGCAAAGGCGTGGTCTTCGTCGAGATGGTTCAGCTCGAGGGTCTTGAACAGAATGGCCTCGCGCGCCTCGGGGCCCACGCCAAAATACGCGCCATTGGTGGTCAGACCGAACAGGTGAACCTGCAGCAGAGCCTGCATCACGTTCTCGCGCGCGCTGCCGGACGGCGGCAGGGTCAGCACCGGCGCAAACATGTACACCGATCGCTGATCGGCAGTACGCTCCAGAGTGACCTCCAGCTTGCCGTCGAACAAGACGGTGCAACCGCCGGTAGCGATGGCCGCAGCGGGATCAATGCCCGTGACGCGGGACAGAGTGGAGATGAGTTGCGAGAAATCGATCATGGGTGTTGCTCCGCGAAATCAGTAGATGACTGCACGTTGAGTAACACCGCAAGAGCGATCGTTCCATTCCTTCAAGAAAAAGGATCAGGATCTCGCGAATTTCCGCGCCTTTGGGTTTGGGTTTCCCAACGCGATCACCGCAGTGAGCAGAGCCCGGTAACTGGGCCCCCGAATGACGAGATAGGGTCCTAGGCTAGGCGTCGATGCCGCGCACAGTACTCCAGTACGGGAAGGCATCGCAACAACGCATAGGGACCTATTCTCGTCATCTCAAAACGAAAACTGCCAAACAAAGCACAGGCCAAAAGTTCGTCACAGGACTCGTTCACGCCCACAAGAATCCGTAAAGAACCAAAAATCAGCCGTCAAATACCGTCGCCCTTGCCGGGGTACTGCGCTTCTTTGCGTTCACGGTGAATCGCAAACTGCACACCCGCTTGCCCCGCTATAGCTGCACCGATCAGCACGATGGATGCCGACAGCGCGGGATTCGATCCCCAACCGACCATGAGCGTGAACAACGCCCCGAGCGCCATTTGCGAGAAGCCGTACAGCCCCGCGGCCGAGCCGACATGGTGCGCATCGACCATCAAGGTCTTGGACAGTGCCGCCGGACTGGCCGTGCCCGAGCCCACCGCGAAGAACAGCATCAACACCACCACGCTGGGCAGCGTGAGCCAGCCCAGGAGCTCCAGAATCAGGAACAGCGCCGCGCTGACGATGCTGATGCCGTTGCCGATCACCAGCAGCTTCTCCACCGGCACGGTGAGCACCATGCGGCGCGTGATGGCGTTGCCGATTCCCATGCCGATCATGATGATGCCAAGCGAGATACCGACGTCGCGCACGGGATGGTCGAGCTGCTCGGTGATCACGAACGGCGCGGCGGCGATGAACGCGTAGATCGATGTGGTCGCACAGGCACCGCCAAAGGCGTAACCGAGATATTTGGGCGAGCGCAGCAAGGCGCTGTAGTCATTCACCAGCGCGCTCACGCTGACGACGCCGGTGGGAGTGCCGGTTTCGGGCACCAGTCGCCAGGTGAGAAACAGCGTGATCGCGCCGAGAATCGACAGGAACACAAACACCATGCGCCAGCCACCGATCTCCACCATCGTCGAGCCGATCAACGGAGCCAGCCCCGGGCCGACCATCATGATGAGATTGAGCAGCGCCAGCGCACGCACGGCCTGATCGGCAGTCGTGGTGTCGCGCACCATCGCCCGGCCCAGCGCCAGTCCGGCACAGCCCCCGAGCGCCTGAAACAGGCGCGCCAGCACCAGCGTCTCCACGTTCGGAGCCAGCGCGGCCACAATGCCCGCGCCAAAGTACAGCGACAGACCGACCATCAACATCGGCCGGCGACCCAGCGCGTCTGACAGCGGACCATAGAACAACTGACCGAACGCGAGGCCCAGAATGTAGATGCCGATCGTCGCCTGCACCGCCGCAGAACTCACATGCAGCGAACGCGCGGCATCGGGCAGCGCCGGCACGAACATGTGCATGGCGAGCGTGCCGCTCAAGGTGATCATGACCAACAACCACAGCGGTGCGCGCTTCACGATCGAGTCTG
Source organism: uncultured Comamonadaceae bacterium (assembly GCA_937862875.1). Lineage (GTDB taxonomy): Bacteria > Pseudomonadota > Gammaproteobacteria > Burkholderiales > Burkholderiaceae_C > Diaphorobacter_A. The sequence continues at coordinate 232 of CALMCS010000030.1, read as the reverse complement.
GCAAAGTTGAACTCATACCGCCACTCCGTCCTGCGCGTCCTGACTGTCGAGGTGCTGCAGTTGCATACCGATCTGGTGCATGACGTCGAACGCGGTCCGCAGATCGGCTTCGGCCACGCCAGAAAACAGCACGCGGCGATCGTGCTGCAGCAGCTCCTTCACATGGCGGACGGTTTCCTGTCCCTGAGGTGTGATGTCGATGGTCTTGGCGCGGCGATCCACATGGCTCGCA